>JAQIBZ010000373.1 GCA_027858815.1 Desulfobacteraceae bacterium | reverse complement strand
CGCGTTAATACTGGTCACACCCGGTATTTTAGTCCAATCCCAACCTTCAAGAGTCCTTCCATTATCAACCTGATCTAAACCCGGCTTATCAGGATAAATAAGCTCCAGGCTGCCCCAATTTTCAAACATGCCAAATTTCACATTACCACGCGTTGCATGCCAGCTCCAGTTTTCTTTTTGATAAATGTACCGACTATGCGCACCGACAACAGCCATCCAGTCATTTTTTCGATGAATTGATTTAGCATGATAACTCAAGGTATGATGACCCTGGGGTGTTTTTTCAGGTTGGATTCCCATTTCTTCAAATACTTTGGCATCCTCTGGTAATTGATCGCCATCCATCATGCGCAGGTAGACAGCAGCCATTTCTTTATCTATTTCCTTTTTGCCATCCGGGGTGCCAGCCAATGCTAAATGGCGTGAATCATCAAAGTTTTGATTATTTAACGGACGAATACGATTATGAGAAAAAGCATAAGGAAACCAATCTTTAGTACGGTAAAATCTTCTCACCAGAACATTATGCTTCATCCGTTCATGTGCTTCTTCATAAATTCTGAATTCGGTTTTAGAAAGGATACGTATTACCTCGGAAACGACAGACATAGTATAAGCACCATAGCGAGTTAAAGCCGCATTGGCGTGATGATAATGTGACCCATCGGGTTTAAAGGTATCGGTTAAACCATTAGAGTAATTAAAAGCCACATTACTGTAAAATGATATCAGATGTTGCATATTCCTGACTTTTTCAGGCGATTCATCCATCATTAACACACACAATATAAAACCTATTGAGTTTGTATAAATTTCATCGGAATTAAATGAAGGATTTCCATGACGCCCATTTATAACATCCTCGTTATAAAATCTAGGAAATGCATATTTCCTCCGTAAAAAATCGATCGAATTTTGAAATAGTCCTACTCTTTTTAGCTCTTCCTTTAAAAGGTAGCATCCATCAGCAAAACCTCTTCCATCGTACCAGTTAATTTTATTATCAACATTGATAGCGTGTTCAATTAAATTGACAACCATCTGAGCTAATTCATCTTTTTGTACTTGATTTTGCACTTGCCGGTATGCAATCCCAATGCTTTTAACCAGCTTATTGATTTTAGTCCTGTCTCCGCGTTTATCAAGGTGAAGTCCATTAATCCACTTCCCATCTCTCGTAATCCCAAAGTATCGGTATTTTTCCTTCAGGTTATCCATTTTTGATTTAGAGATTTCAGGAATTTCCTTTCTTCCACCCCACTCCAATTCATACAATCTGTTTTCGATAATTCGAAAGGCTTCTTGTTGGTCTGTTGAAACCATTTCTTGCAATGGAAACCATGGTTTTTCAAGTTGCCAGTGCTGAAACTGAAATGAGCCATTGGGGTCAAATCTTTGGGGGTGATTTTTTAGCGTAGGAACCAATGGGTTAGCCTTAATACCCCTGGGATTTTCTCTGAATGCGAAAACAGGATTATCAAAATATAGTGTGCTACTTTCTTCACCCAATACTTCAATTCGCATAAAATCCATTCCAGGCTGCGGTTTACCTCTCATATGTCCTCTGTCGTATGGAATAACGAATTTTCGCCATCCCTCAAATCCAAGTATGATATCAATAAAACAATCAACATGCTCACCTCGGCCAAACTGCACTCTCAATGTTGTTGCTAATGCTTTTTCTGAATAAAACGGAAGTTTAAAAAGAACAGGATCATTGGTCACCGGATAAAGATCACCCAATATTTCAATTTGTTTAACAACCTCCTGTGGCTGATAGCCAATTTCGCCTGTTATTGTTAAGACATCGCCTGGAACAAAACTCCATTTCAATGCCCTTGAACCAGACACTCGTTGGTTTGACGACAAAGATATTTCCCCCTTTGATACAGAAACAAAGCTGGGTATGGTTTTCTCAAAATCAAGGTTATTTAACGGAGATAATTGCTTTCTGTTCTGAGAAGAAGTGACCATTACACCTATTGTAAGCAAAATAGAAAGCATCCCTTTTTTCATAAAATTCATGTTTATGATGTTAAATATCGCTTATCAGGTTTCAGATATCCTGATTAATCCTGAAATTCCCAAACCTTAAAATTTTTATAAATGGCACTTCGTGTGTACATATGCCTCAGGCCAATACGGCCTTCTGTTAAGTCAGGATATTCAGAAACATCCCATTCACAAAGCAGCTTTTTAGTTCGATCAGTTTTACTTTCGATATTCATCCAAACCTTTTCATTGTACTTTATTACAGTAATTTTGAAAGTCTCACCAGTATTAAAAAGGCCTGTATTGAAATAATCACCTTCGATATCTGTATTTTTTAAACCATTATTTTCCTGGGGCATATACCTACGCATTCTGATATAATCATTTTCTTCATCATCATTATTTACGCCAAAAGCAGCATAACTAATATGATACGTATTCATGTTGTTAAAGTAGGTTCTCATGTGAGGAACTGCACGTCTGTCATTCCATTTAAAGATGTCCTTATGATATCCGTCGGTATCTTTTCCTGTTGCAAGAAAGTAAAGAATGTTAACGCATCGTTTTGTTGAGTCTGTTCTTGTATATTCATATTGAATAATAATATTGCCCTCAAATTGTTCTTTAGCCCAAAGCACGGCATGCGATGTGTCGTTCCCAAATTTTGACCCGGCAATAAAATTCATCCCTAAATCGGA
>JAQIBZ010000367.1 GCA_027858815.1 Desulfobacteraceae bacterium | reverse complement strand
TATTGACATATCTTACGGCTTTGGATATCTTATTTTCATGGCACGAATGGCAAGAGTAGTGGCGGAAGGGATGCCCCACCATATCACGCAACGCGGGAACAGGCGTCAACCGACCTTTTTTTCAGATGATGATTACAAGGCATATATCGATTTGATGGCTGAGTGGTGCGGAAAGTATGATGTGGACATATGGGCGTATTGCCTGATGCCCAATCATATTCATCTGGTGGCAGTACCTTCAGAAGCGGAAAATCTTCGGCTTTCCATAGGGGAAGCGCATCGCCGATATACCCGACGTATCAATTTCAGCAAAGGGTGGCGTGGGCATTTGTGGCAGGAGAGATTTTCCTCTTTTGTAATGGATGAGCGTTATTTACTTGCCTGTGCCCGGTATATTGAGAATAATCCTGTGCTGGCAAAACTGACAAAGTCTCTGGAGCAGTGCTTCGGCTCATATGTCCGGAAAAAACGATTCTCTTGTGAATGTGGAACCAGTGCTTTCGATAATAAGCGGTAACTGGCAAAAATTTTTGGCAGGAGCATTTTTAACTGAGGAGAAGGAAGAAATCCGTAAGCATGAACGAACAGGCAGACCTCTTGGAGGTTCAGTTTTTGTGGATTCATTGGAGCGTAAACTGGGAAGAAAGCTAAAACCGCAAAAGCCCGGAAGAAAACCAAGAGAGAAGTAAATATATATACTGTCCCCGGAATTACCGTCCGTTGACGCTGACAGGGTCCTTCCTGGCATTATTTATCACCGGTGGCGCTATTGGTGTAACCGTACAGATCGGCGTTCTCGTGATGATGGGCGGCATCACATCTCAAGGTGTGGTATTATTGTCCCTGGCCGAGAAATACCGCCGAGACGGGATGTCTCCGCTGGAAGCAATCCGCAAAGCAGCCCCTATCCGTGTTCGCCCGATCCTGATGACCCAGTTGACCACGGTATTGGGATTAGTGCCGCTGGCGCTTAATCTTGGAGAGGGCGGAGATATGCTCGTAACGATGGCCATTGCCGTCATGGGCGGGTTATTGTACTCGCTCCTGCTGACCTTACTATTCCTGCCGGCAGCTTATGGCCTGGTTTATCGCAAGGCTTGAAAATATTTAGAAACGATCAAGGAAATTATATAATGCTTAAACTGCTGTCTTTCATTCAAAAAAACCTGGTATGGACGATTCCGATCTCCATGATATTCGGATTGATCTATGGATATCTGTTTAACGCAGATCCTTTAAAACAATTCATTATCCCGATAACATTTATCATGGTTTACCCCATGATGGTGACATTAAATGTAAAAACTATTTTCAAAGGTCAGGATTTTAAACTCCAACTGGTCACCCAGATCATCAATTTCATATTCATTCCATTACTTGTATTTTTCATTGGAAAAATATTTTTAGCTGGTGACGAACCCAAATTTGCGCTTTGGGCAGTTGGGCTCTTTTTAATAGGCGTTCTGCCTACATCAGGGATGACTATTTCCTGGACCGGATTTGCAAAGGGAAATAAGGAAGCGGCAATTAAAATGGTTGTATTCGGACTCGTCATCGGGTCTCTTGCCGCACCGATTTTTACAAAAATATTTATGGGTGCCACCATTGAAGTGAATATGCTTCACATGTTCAAACAGATTGCCATTTTCGTATTTTTCCCTTTATTTGTCGGCCTTCTCACCCAGTTTTTCGGGATGAAAAAATATGGTAAACAAATGTGGGATGAAAGAATCAAACCCAAGTTTCCGCCATTTTCTGCACTTGGGGTGGTCTTGATTGCATTTTTGGCCATGTCTCTTAAAGCAAAACATATTATTGCCAATCCGGGCGATATCATCATCATTTTGATCCCTTTGACCGTCTTTTATCTCATATCATATATTTTATTAACTATCACCGGTCGGTTGCTGTTTAAAAGGGAAGATGCCATTGCCATGGTTTTTGGGGTTGTCATGCGGGATTTATCCATCGCCCTTGCCATTGCCATGACAGCCTTTGGCAAAGAAGGAATGACCATTGCCCTTTTAATCGCCCTTGCCTATATAATCCAGATTCAAACAGCGGCATGGTATGTAAAATTTATTGATTTTATGTTTGGTGAGACTAAAGCGAAGATAGAAAAGATTTCTGAGCCTGAAAAGAGTGAAATATTAACAGTTCCCGATTTTGAAACAACTATTCCCATGGCAGTTGATTTGAAAAAAATACTCTTTGCAACGGATTTATCCCAAACAGCCAGGCATGCGGTTAAATACGCATGCAGTATTGGAAACAAATATGACGCCCAGGTTCATGCAATTCATGTTGTTCCGGACGTGCTGGATGAATATTCTTCAGGGACAGGGATTAATCTATCAAACTCGGTTAATAACCTGAAAATCGGATAAAGCGCACACTTTAAGCCCAAAAAACAACTCCATAAGCACGGTTTA
>JAQIBZ010000329.1 GCA_027858815.1 Desulfobacteraceae bacterium | reverse complement strand
TCCCAGTTTATCTGCCATGAGGGTAAATATTTGGGATGCTTCCAGGCATTTTTCCGGAGGGGTTACAATCGGACGCCGCATCTGAAAAAAAACCTTGGGAAATGTCATCGGAAAAAACGTCCCGTCCCATGATTCGTAATAGGTGCGGCAGGGCAGCACATAATGGGCCAGGCGAGCGGTTTCACTCATGACGATATCATTAACCACCAGAAGATCCAGTTTGGAAAATGCTTTTTCATACGCTGAAGTGTCCGGATACGCCCTTAGCGGGTTGCAGGCGCTGACATATACCGCGCGCAATCGATCCGGGTGATCATTTAAGATTTCTTCCGGCATGACAGCAGGCGGAAAAGACCCGGCAGATGCCGGCGGCATATTCGTGATAACGGTTTTCCATATTTTGGGATCTCGTTCATCCGCATGATATCCCAAAGGGACCACCATTCCCGGAATGACATTGCCTCCGGGCACGCAGAAAACACCGCAAATTGCCTGCAGAATATTCATCATATAGGAATTCATAACGCTTTTGCGGCCCATATAAATTCCCAGATCCGGATGAATACTCCATCTTTTGACAGACATCAGTCGGCATAATTCAAGCACCTGTTCATAGTCGAGTTCGCACACTTCAATAGCGGCTTTTGCGTCAAAATTCTCAAACCAGGGCCGGATGGTATCCCAGCCTTCAACGTGGTCGGCAATGTATGGTTTGTTTTCCCAGCCATTGTCAATAATGATGGATATCATGGCTTTGATTAAAAGCGCATCCGTGCCGGGCCGGATGGGAAAGTGCATATTGGCAATGCTTGCGGTTTCACTTTTTCGCGGGTCAACGATAACAAGGAGTTTTTCAGGGTTTTTTGAAAATTCTTTGAGCACTTTCGGCGCTCGCGGCATCTGGTGACTTTCCATGCCGTTCCATCCCCAGCCCACAAGCATTTCACTATTATGCTCATCCGGACCGGCGACATTGTATTGTTTGCCCAGCATGCGGCCGAACAGCCACCATGAGCTTGAAAATTCCTGGCCGCCGGAGTTATAAAAATTCTGGGACCCAAGTGCTCGAAGAATAGAAAGGCCAAAAGCCCCTTCAAAGTGACCGCCCTGGGCGCTGGCACCCATGTAGGCGAGGGCTCTCGGGCCGTGGGTATCCACCAATCCTTTCATTTTTTCGGTAATTTCGTCAATAGCCTGTTCCCAGGAAATGGGTTCGAATTTGTCCCCCACCCGTTTTAAAGGTTCTGTAATCCGATCTTTGGGATACTGGTGGTAAATCACATTCAAGCCCTTGCGGCAGGCATAACCCTGGCTTCTCGGGTTTGATTTGTCCGGTTTGACTTTTACCATGCGGTCATTTTCCACCAGAATTTCAAGCCCACAGTTTTGTGCGCACAGGACACACCCTGTTTTATGCCATTGACCCATTTTTTAATCCTTTGCTACAAACTTTTTAAAAAATTTAATAAATCTTTTATAATGGCAAAGTAAAAAGTCTCACCATTCATAAAAATTGGCGAGGCGCGCAAATTCTGAGGAATGAGGCGTAGCTTGCTACTCCGCAGTGACGAAGAATGCAGCGCAACAAAGAATTTGAGTTTTTTAAGAAGCCATTAGAATTGGATGCCGCGTTTGACTGCCAAGTTCATCATCTGTTCACCGCTGGTAACCGGCGGCGTTTTCAGGCTCTCTTCAGGTTTTAAAACCAGCTCGATTGCTTCCGAAGGGCAGGTGGTCACGCAAAGGCCGCACCCAATGCACCGGTCTTTATTTACCACTGCTTTTTCATCATCATTCATTGTCAATGCACCCATCTGACAACGGTCGATGCAAACCTCACACCCGACGCATTCTTCTTCATCAATCGCAGCAAAATAATTGGTGAAAACCATTTCTGCGGGTTTTGGATACTGGTTGAGTGCTTTGAGAACACCGCAGCAGTCGCCGCAGCAATTGCACATGCCGCCGGGATTCTGGGCGGTGGCTGGCTGGGTCACAAGCCCGTCTTCACGGGCTTTTGTGAGAATGCGAATGCCTTCATCCACATCAATTTGCCTGCCCATCTCGTGGTCCAGGTAATACTGGCCCATGGAACCGAACATGAAACAGGCTTCCATGAGTTTGCCACATCCGGTTTCAACTGTTTCCCGCATCTTTCGGCAAATGCAATCGGTAATCACAATCAGTTTTTGTTTTTTTAATATTTCAACCGCATCATCATACGCTGCAATCCTCTGGGTGACATCAATGGATTCCTGAATTGGAATGGTGCGCAGAAATCCTTCCGCACTTTTAGCCATTGCAACAGAAAATTCAGCGTCAAAATACTGTTCCACCAGTTTGGCAAAATCCTTATCCAGCCGTTTGACCTGAAATTCAAACAAGCCATGCACAAACGGAATGGCACCGTATTTTACGGAGTCGCCTTTTTTTAAATGAAATAACAGGCCGCGTTTTGTCATGTCAGCAAGAATTTCCGACACTTCAGCAACAGGCCGGTTCAGTCGATCAGCAATCGCTTCAGGTGTTTCCAGCAAAGGCGAAAGAGCTAAAAACATTTCAGCGTCTTGTTCTGAAAACATGGCTTTTAAAATGGTGATTTCAATTCCGGATTCAGTTGCCGGAAACCCTACTGAATATTTGTCCAGGCGTTCCTGGAGATCGCGATAGATGTCTGTAGTCATCAATTGATTCCTTTAATTGTTAGTTCAGAAAAAAAATTACCACAGAGAGCACAGAGGACACAGAGAAAAAATATTTCTCTAAATTTCGTTCCTCAGTGATCTCAGTGAGCTCTGTGGTTAATTTAGTGTTTTATGATTGTTTGGCTTTTTCAAGTTCATCGGTTACGCAATAGATGCCTTTACCTTCCATAGCCGGACCAAAGCAAAGATTGTCGGATTTACATCTGGCCGGGCTGGTGTCTCCGGACTGCCAGCGGTTTATCAGGCCGGGTTCACGGATAAAGGGTCGGCACATGGAAATGTAATCAGCGGTCCCGCTGGTTATTGTTTGTTCCGCCATATTCATTGAGCGATTACCACCCACAAGGATCAGGGGGATGTTGATGACTTTTTTATATGCTGCTGCACCTTCTTTGAAATACGCTTCTTTTTCTTCTTTATTGATCCCGACCCGGCTGGGAGACAGTTTTCCGGAAGACAATGTCCCGCCGGAAAGTTCAATAGCATCAATGCCGGCATCGGCCAGCATTTTTGCTGCGGCAACGGAATCTTCAAGCGTTAATCCGTTTTCAATATAATCTTCGCAGTTAATTTTAATTAAAACCGGATAATCGTTGCCTACAGCATTTCGGATGGCATTGTATGTTTCTAAGTGGATACGGGCGCGGTTTTCTATGGCCCCGCCATATTCATCGTCTCGCCGATTGTATGCGGAAGATAAAAACTGACTGAAAAGATATCCATGCGCTGAATGAATCTGAACCCCGTCAAAACCGGCCGATTTGGCTCTTGAAGCAGCATCTGCAAAAGCACTGACCAGTTTTTGGATGTCTTCTTTGGTCAGCTCGTGTCTGGGAGATTTGGCAAGACCTTCAAAAGTTGAAACCACATGCGGCGGTTGTTTGGTAAGTGCACCAGGGGCAAAATGTCCGGCATGGGCCAGCTGGGCGACGATTTTACCGCCTGCCTTATGAACCGCATCGGTCATGGTTTTTAAACCGTCAACCAGTTCATCCTTGTATATTCCCAACTGCCAGGGACCGGCCTGACCTTCGGGGCTGACAAAAGCATGCCCGGATATAATCATGCCTACACCACCTTCGGCCAGATCAACCATGGTTTGTGTTAATTTCGGGGTTACCGAACCATCGTCGGCTGCCATACCTTCCCATGTGGCAGACCGAACGAACCGGTTAGCCAGTTTCATTTCGTTTATTTCTGTTGTTTCGAATAATTTATTCATATCCAGTCTCCATTAGTATTTGTTTAAATTTTTTTACATGAGCGGTGTGCTCAGATGGCAAAGAAAAAAGCTTCACCAATCTTATTATATTTGGCAAGGCGCACAAATTCTGAGGAATGAGGCGTAGCTTGCTACTCCTCCAGCGTAAGAATGGAGACGAAGAATGCAGTGCAACCCAAAACTGAAACAGACATTTGCGTTTTTTGCGAAGCCATCAATTAAATTTTTGTGCCCGCAGCATACCCCTGATGAACCGCATCAAACGCCATGCCGATTTTTCCTGCATCACCAATCATATCAAAGGGGATCTTTTTTTCTTCGATCACGGCCGCCAGTTCATTAACTGATTTGGAGCCGGCTGCCATAACAACAGTGTCTGCCGGTATTTCTTCAATACCCTGAGGCGTTTCTATTTTAATACCGGTGGGGGTGATCTCCAGTGCTTTGGAAGTGAGTTTTGATTCCACGCCATACCGTTTGACATCCTGAAGCATGCCCCATCGGGTGGATTTTCCAAAATCCTTGCCAATGGCATCGATCATCTCAATTATCGTAATCTGTTTAGTCCCTCGGGTGGCCATTTCGTAAAGGACTTCCGGCGTTTCTGCCTTATTGACAAACAGGAATTTTAAAACATCAGCCGATAACGTTCCTTTTTCAGCCAGCAGGAGGGCGGTTTCCACACCCACAGCACCGCCGCCGATGATTACTACACGTTGCCCGGTATACGTATCATCTGCAAGAACATTCCATGCCTGGACCACATGGGGCAGTTCAGCGCCGGGAATCGGGGGAGACAGAGGCGTCGCACCGGTGGCCAGAATGATATGGTCCGGTTTTTCCTGATCGATTAATGCGTCATCTACACTTTGATTTAAAATAATATTGACATTTTTTGTATATACCTGTGTTTCCAGGTCATAGGCCAGTTCGGCGAACTCTTCACGGCCCGGAGGAGCGGCTGCCAGAAATAATTGACCGCCCAGTTCATCACTTTTTTCATAAATCGTGACATCATGGCCGCGACCAGATGCGGCAATGGCGGCGCTCATTCCTGCGGCACCACCGCCGATGACCATAACTTTCTTGGGAGTTTCAGCAATTGTACATTCACCGTTACATTCGTATCCGGCTCTGGGGTTGCATAAACACTCTACATGCTTGAGTTTGAACAGGTTGTCAAAACATCCCTGGGCGCAGGCAATACAATGCAGAATGTCTTCTTCACGCCCTTCTTTCGATTTTACCGGCAGATACGGATCGGCAATCAGGCTGCGGCCCATGGCCACCATATCGCACATACCATCTGCAATCAACTCGCGGGCAGTATCCGGGTCATTAATTCGATGACTGGCAATCACAGGTACATCCACCACTTCCTTGATACCTCGGGCCAGATACGCAAACGCGCCTCTGGGAACCGCTGCCGTAATCTGGGGAACCCGGGCCTCATGCCATCCAACATTAATACACAGGGCATCCACGCCCGCTTTTTCAACCAGGGCAATTGCATATTCACGCAGTTCATCACGGCCCTGGCCACCGGGCATAAAATCATTGCCGTTCATGCGGACTATCACAGGATAATCATCGCCTACTTGAATTCGTATGGCTTTCATGACTTCCAGGCCGAACCGCATCCGGTTTTCAAGAGAGCCGCCGTATTCATCAGTCCGTTGATTGGTAAGCGGTGAAAGAAATTCGCTGATCAGATAACCGGTACCGCTTAAGATTTCTACCGCATCATAACCGGCTTTTTTGACCCGTAATGCTGATTGAGCAAAATTATCGATAATCTGATGAATCTCATCTGCTTCAAGTGCTTTGGGGGTTTCTTGGGTCATACGGGATGCTATTGCAGACGGTGCGACGGGTTGTTTACCGTCTAAAAAGAATGAAAAGTTGTACCGCCCGGCATGATTGATCTGGACACATGATCGGGCACCGTTGTCTTTAATCGCATTAGACAAACGTTCCAGGCCGGGTATAAATTCATCTTTATGCGCCCCGATGTTGGTGGTATTGCCGGATAGATCATCTACTGTGGCATATCCGACAGTGATCATACCGGCACCGCCCCGGGCACGCTCGGCATAAAATTCAACAATCTGGTCGGTGACTTCAAAATTGTCCGCCATCCCTAAGTGCATGGCCGGCAGGTAGATTCTGTTTTTAACTTCAAGGGAGTTTATTTCTATTGATTCGAATAATGGGTCGCGCATTTTTCCTCCTGTAAGATTGTCGATCTTACCACATCTGCTGCGTCAGATTCTTTTCCGCATAGCAAGCTATAGCGAGAAAAGCATCTTCCTTGTAGCTGTAGCAACCTCGGCAATCATTAGAATTTATGTTTAAAATATTCAATATACCGGTGGGTATATTTTAATACAAAAAAATATTAATTGGATAACACGGATGAATGAATTAAATTTTCAATTTGTTCTAAAGAATTCATCATATAGGTATCTTTTCCCGTGATCTTGGATAATATGCTGCCGCCTTCAATTAACGCCATTGTGATATTGGCAATTTTTCCCGCATCCAGGCAACTGTGAAATTCACCGGTTTGTTTTCCGGACTCGACGAGTTTTAAAATGTTTTTCTTCAACATTTCAATGGCATCAGCCGTCATGCGGCAAAGGGTCTGATGCGTATCATCTGCTTCCGCGCCGGTGTTTAAAATAGGGCACCCGCCGTATTCAATCATTGTTTTGTAAAGTTTTCGGTAAGCTTTGGGAATGGCAAGAAGTTTATCTGTATTGGTTTCTTCCTTATCCATAGCCGAATTCAAGTATCCGGTCAGGTTGTCGACATTGTATTGAAAGACACAAACTGCGACTTCATCTTTGTCTTTAAAATTCCCGTAAATACTTCCTTTGGTTAAACCGGTAGCTTCGGTCAGGTCCGATAAAGATGTACCGGCAATTCCTTTTTTGTTAAAGATTGGGGCAGATTTTTCAATAATAAATTGCCTGGTTCGTTTTGCTTTATTTGGATCTTTTATTTTCATGGTTAAAAATATACCGATCGGTATATTTAAAGTCAAGAAG
>JAQIBZ010000230.1 GCA_027858815.1 Desulfobacteraceae bacterium | reverse complement strand
CGTAAAAAGTCCAAATTCTTTGTTGCGCTGCATTCTTCGTTTCTTCAAAGTACGCTAAGTACTAATCATCACTCAGAATTTGCGCGCCTTGAATTTGAACTTTTATACTTTGCCGTCGGGATTCGACTTTTTACGAGAGCATCAATATTATATAAGGGAAATGAATATGAGCCATCACGACCACGACCACGACCATAAGCACGATCACGATCACCATCACAGCAGTATAGAAATGACGTTTGAGGAAAAAATCGTCAAACTTCTGGAGCATTGGATCAAACATAATGATGACCATGCGGTAACTTATCGGGGATGGGCGGATCAGGCAAAACTGAATCACCTGGATGCTGTTGCCGTAATCATACAAGAAGCCGCTGAAATGAACCTGGCCGTCAATGAAAAATTTGAGCAGGCTAAATTACTCCTCCAGAATAAGGGGTAAGACCTTTACTCATTTCCTGATGGCAAAGCAAAAAGTCCAAGTTCAAGGCGCACAAGTTCTGAGGAATGAGGCGTAGCTTGCTACTCCGCAGTGACGAAGAATGAAGTGCAACGCAGAAATTGGGCTTTTTGAGAAGCCATTCTATAAGCGTTGAATGAGATAGATGTACACCGGCAACCGGCAAAGCGTTTTAAACTCGGTAAACTTGTTTTTCACTTCCTGTATGGAGCCGATGATCTCCAGCGGGGAAAAGTAGATGGTTCCTTTGCTGTAAAAATGATCCAGTTGGTTGCGGGTGAGTTCTAAAATTGACGGCATGTGAGTTTTGGGCAGATCGGCACCGTACAGAAAGTTAGCGGATATTTCCACTTTATTGTACTTTTTATTTATCGCCATCATTTGATTGAACGCGCGGGTTACTTTTTTTCTGCTCAGGGGTTTTTCGATTTGCGCCAGTGTTTCCGGGTCTGCAGACTCCAGTCCGATATTAATAAAGGTTTCAAAGGGCAACCGGTTGAGCATTTCAAAAAGAGCCGCATCTGCCTGAAACATTGCATCAACACTGCCGAACAAAAATAGCTTCGGGCCTTTGATCACCGAATTTTTTAATCCAAGTATTTCGTAAGATTGTCTGGCAGCATATTCAATAAGTTCTGCCCCGGCAAAAAGTGCGTCATGCTGGCCCAGGAAAATGGAATTATAGTTAAGAATGTCCTGATCATAGAAGCGCTTTAACTGATGGATCTGGTCGAGGATGTCTTTTTTTTCCCTACGCTTAAAGCCGTTACCTGTTTTTACCCGGCAGAATCCGCAGTTATAAAGGCAGCCGTCAGCGATTGTTAAAGGAATAACATCATACTCCACATGACGGGTATCCGGCGGCAGTACAGATACCCGGCCGCCGATAATATCGTGAAGTTTTTGAGCCCGTTGTTTGAGTGGTTCTGCCCCCATTGAAAGCACACGGTTGATAAACTCATTTACTTTGCCGGGTATTTTGGTTTTATCCATTGCGTGCAACTGGGCATTCAGCTGGTGCCATGCCTCAAATGCATGGGTGACTTCCGGACTGGTAAACCGGTTATGGCCGAAAATTCCGTTACTGTCATAGGGCAGGCACGGTACATAATATTCACCGGTAAAATCATATGCCCCGGTGTAGCCGCCGGCAGCAAAGTAGGTCCAGTCATTTCCGGCATTCCGCTTTAGCCATTCAGAGGCATCCAGCCACCCCTCTCCGCGTCCCTGGATTGTTTTAATTTCACCGTTTAAATTAAATTGAAAGGTATAGTTTCCTGATTTTATTTCAGAATACTTACCAAATCGAAACGGGTAGCTGATCTTGATATATTTATCAGCCCCTTGTTTTTCGCAAGTGATGGTCAAGCCATCAATCGAATAGGTTGTCATATCTCTGTGTTTGTTTTTTGTATTATATCATTGGGTTCAGCGTTTGAAGGGAATTCGGTTTCAATAAACACACAGGCGTTGGGCTGGGCAACCGGCATTTCTGCATTGTTTTCGGAAATTATTTTAGCAATCCGGTTGGACTGGTTCGGCCCTTTGGCTGTGAGTATCTCAATAATAT
The DNA here is from genome assembly GCA_027858815.1 of Desulfobacteraceae bacterium. Classification (GTDB taxonomy): domain Bacteria; phylum Desulfobacterota; class Desulfobacteria; order Desulfobacterales; family Desulfosalsimonadaceae; genus SURF-3. The sequence goes on along the minus strand of JAQIBZ010000230.1, from coordinate 1,205 downwards.
CATCCGTTTGAATTTTATTTCTGACCCCAACATAAAATCGCGTCGGGTTGATGGCCGTTGCAATTTTTCCAACAAATTTCGGATTGTTTTGCGGTTTATCTTTTTCATAGTTCGGCAGAATTGCATCCGGATCATTTAGATAAAAACCCGTGCAATATCCCCGCTGGTTGATACCGGCAAGTGTTTGTTGCCAATCTTTTGATACGGTGTATTTTTCCGGGGCTTCATAATAAAAATCTATGGCCTGACGGTATGTTTTAATCGCTGCGGCCAGATAATTAATTCCCTTCATCCGGCCTTCAATTTTCAATGATGAGATCCCTGCACGGATCATCTCCGGGATATGCTCAATCATGCATAAATCTCTGGAGTTAAATATATATGATCCCCGATCGTCTTCTGCCAGCGGCATGTAATGGCCGGGGCGCAGTTCTTCAACGACAGAATATTTCCATCGGCAGGGATGGGCGCACATGCCCCGGTTGCTGTCCCGCCGGGCCATATAGCTGCTTAGCAAGCAACGGCCGGAGTAGGAAATGCACATGGCCCCGTGCACAAAAGATTCAACTTCCACCGGTGAATTGCGTGCTATTTGTTTAATTTCATCAAGGGTTAGTTCCCGTGCGGTATTGATCCGGGTAACCCCTTGTGATGCCCAGAATAAAACACTTTGGCGACTGGTCGTGTTGGCCTGGGTGCTGAGGTGAACGTCAATATCCGGGATGATTTTTTTGGCCTGCATTAAAACACCGGGATCGGCAATAATGACAGCATCCGGTTGGATTTCACTGAGTGCGGATAAAAAATCAGAGATAGCGGCTTCTTCGTCGGTCCGCGGATAAATGTTGCAGGCTACATATACTTTGACGCCTTTTGAATGGGCATAGGAAACCGCTTTAAACATTTCATCAATCGAAAAATTACCTGAAAAATTTCGTAAGCTGAAATCCTTGCCAGCCAGATAAACTGCACCAGCCCCATAATGAATAGCGGTTTCAAGTTTTTCAAAGTTGCCGGCCGGAGCCAGCAGCTCAATTTTTTGCTTCAAAGACGGCATGAATGGAAAGCCTCAAATAATATTAAAAATTTTGTAAGCGTTCACAGGGCACCGCACCTGCTTTGTTCCCGGGCACTTGAAGTACGACGAGTACGTCTTCGTGCCCGGCGCCTCGCATCTGCGGCACCCTGTAAACGGTTACAGATCA
>JAQIBZ010000202.1 GCA_027858815.1 Desulfobacteraceae bacterium | reverse complement strand
TCGCCGGGAACTTCCAGGCAATATTATTGCCATGCCAAATAGATTGGAAAATAACGGAAACTCGCATTTGTTACAGACCCTTGAAGCCTAAATCCAACGTATTATTGGAACAATAGTTTTATTGAAACCAGTCCTTTATTTGACCAGGTTGTTTATGGAAATGATGTGTTTGTGGCGCTCGGGAATAATCCTAATATAGCGGCATCAACCACCGGTGGAGATATCTGGCAGTTTAACAGGGTGGATACATCCGGTTCTATGCAAAATGTTTTAGCCTATGGGAATAACCGGTTTCTTGTAATTCAGGCGGATAAGATTTTGGCTTCTGATGATGGTGTAAACTGGGAATATTTGTCAGATGGTTTTGCTTTCACTGATGTTGCCTATGGAAATAATCGCATGGTTGCTGTAAACGGCGGGGGAATTTTTACTTCAACAGACGGATTTTCCTGGAGCCCTCTTTTTTATGGGAAAAATGAGATTAATCACATTATTTATGCCAATGATAAGTTTGTTGGAGCCGGATTTGGCTTTATTGTTTCAGAAGATGGATCAGTCTGGAAACAAATTGCATTGGGTTACGATGATAGTATTTTTGATATTGTTTTTGGAAATGATCAATATTTTGCCGTTTCATATGACTGGTATGTGTTCAGTTCTTCGGACGGATACGAATGGACAAGAAGTGATTTTCTGTCTAATGGTATTAAGTCTATCACATTTAGTGGCAGCAGGAGGAAACAATATTTTATTCATCCGATGACGGTCATATCTGGACTGCCGATGCAATGATTTCTGAATATAAAATCCAATCCCGGGCATATGGGAACGGAATATATGCCGCTGTCTTTGATAATGGTACTGTTTATACATCAACTGACAGATTATCCTGGACAAAAAAAAAGTGCCAGTCTCAGATACCTGTAAATTTATATCAATTGTTTACGGAAATTCAACATTTATTGCCATTGGACAAGATGAGGATCAAAATTTTGAACAGCCCGGCATAATTATAACTACCACTGACAATGGAGAAACCTGGACAGCAAAAAAAGATTTGCACTACAGTATGAACAGTATCTCCTATGGGAATGATAAATTTGTGATATCGCTTTCTGCAGACGATTATCAAAATGAAAAATATAAAAATCTTTTGGTGTCGGCTGATGGAATTGAGTGAAAAGCAGTTTCTGTGGGGACAACCAGAGCAATAAGAGATGTGGCCTATGGTAATGGTAAATTCATAGCAGTCGGTGATAATGGTATTATCGTTGAATTTGAGTAGGGATGGAGCTGGCAAATTAATCTGAGGGATATTCTTCCAAGTCGACTGTTTCGTATGGGGGAGATTTGTTTTAAATGGAACTTGTGAATGATTGTCTGAATGTTTCATCAATGTCATAAAAATCTTTTAAAATATTTCATGCGTCAACCGTAAAAAGAGCATACTTTTCTTGACAAAACGTGTGTTCTTATCCATATATAATAAAAAGCATTTTCCGGTACCGAAGGCGAAGGCCATCATAACACAGCAATAGGAGTTCAAAATGAACATGACATTATTGTTTACCAATAAAACTGTCTTCAAAAGCCTTTGTTTGGCCATCGCATTGATTGTATTTTTGACCTTATCGGCCAACGCTGCATCCATTTATGTCAGCGGAAGTAATGGTGATATTTACACCGTTGACATAGCGTCTGGTTTGGCAACATTCGTCACTGATACGCCAATCATGAGTGATATTGCTCTTGACTCTAACGGCGACCTTTGGGGGCTCGGATTTCATGATTCAAGCCTCTATCAGATAGATACCAGCGTTGCTTCCAGCTCCAGTACTTTAGTTGGTGCCAGTGGCATTACTGGTGCAAATGCCCTGGTCTTTGGTCCCGATGGAACGCTTTACGCTGCCGGGACTAGCACTACTTTCCGATACCTTTATCGCTTAAACACTTCGACTGGGGGGGGTACAAATATTGGTTCGAATCGTGCTGCCCTGATTAGCCCCTCCTCTGGTGATCTTGAATTTGACGACGTCGGTAACCTGTACCTGACGGGAGATTCAGGAAGCCCTGATTCACTTATACGCATCAATGAAGAAACGGGTGCAGCGACTGCGCTCGTTGGGGGCTATGGGGCCACTGGATATGACTACCTGCATGGGCTTGCCTATGTCAACGGCGTTATGTACGGGTTTTCCGGGCTGGATATAATCACTCTCGACTTGACATCCGGGGCATCCACCTATTTTAAAACCATAACCACGGCAGATGGTAGCGACGTTCCATTCGCCAGTGTCTATGGTGCCGCAACTTTCCCGCATGCGCTCAAGGGAGATCTCAACGGGGATGATCTGGTGAACCTGGCGGACGTCGTTAAAGGCCACCAGGTAGTTGCTGGCCTGAATCCTGTCGTTATCCGGGACGATTACGCGGCATCCGGCACGGACGTCAACGGCAACCAGAAGATCGGCTTGGAAGAAGCCATCTATATCCTACAGGAGAATGCGGGGATTAGATTAAAAGATTAAATACTTCGAAAATATAATTGTCATTTTTCTTTGACTTCAGTACGTAAATTCAAGAGGTTACAAAATCTAACCAATTACTGACGCTGTAGTTTAATTTTATTTATCGATATTTAAACGGATGATGAAATTTATGAAATATATTAACAGCTTAATTATTTTTTTATGTTTCGGATGTATTATGATTGGCTCAGCAGATGCTGATACGAAATTTCTAAGCGGATACCGGGATGGTATCTGGGTATACGGTGTAATTGAAAAAAATGGAATCCAGTACAGTACAGACCAGACCGGGACTCGGGCCAACCAGATCCTGTGGAATGAATTATCACCCGATGATAAGATGAAGCTGGCCAAAACCTACAGCTATATGACAATTCGTCTGGCAGATCATTTTGGAAGTGACGGCCAGGATACAATCAATACCTTTGTAAATGATGAGACTGGATGGACAGCACTTGTGGCTGCCCTGAAAGGTAAACATGCAAAAAAAGAGTTTCCCGATCTGGCAGAGGCATTTGGTACGGGTGTTGATCTGGAATTGCAAGTTATGTTCAGCTGCACATAATTTACAATGTCATGAAGAATGAAAAAGCATCTTTGCTGGCAAAGTCGGAAGATGATTTTAATGCCTGGATGACCCAGACCACCAATGACATGGATACTTATAAGAACCGCTTGGAGACAGAAGAGGTGTATGCTTCGGGATGGCCCTGCTGGCAATTGATATTTGCAGTTAATAACCTTCGGGAGTATATCAACAGCGAATACCGGACTGGAGTTCCCACGGAACTCTACTATTGGCAGGTTCAAGGCCAGGCAAAAACATCGGATGGTGTGGGTGCTGCTGGTATGGATATCGTCCTTGATGGGTGTTACTGGAAAGACTGTACCGATTCCCGTTTATCATTTCCGACAACCACAGGCATTGACAGAAGTTTTGTGTTCGAGCTGGTCAGTACTGGGAATTTTACCATCAAAGCTTCCGGTGAGGCAGAATCCTTTATCTGTTACAGGATATTGCCGGAGAGTTTTAAAACTATTAGAATTTTTTTTTCTCTGCTTGAGGGTTTTTGGAACAAAAAACGTAATATTTGCACAGAAAGTTGTGTGGCTGATAACTGCCTTTCTGGTCGTTCAAAAACAGCCACACAGTTTAAACGCAAGCTGTTTTTATTAATTTGAAAAATATAAATAAGGGGTGCCAAATGAAGCGAATGTGGCAATTGAGTCGATAAAATTTACAGATTGGGGGTAGTAGTTTCCTGAAGGTTTTTTATGTCTCGATTTTGATTTTTTTCATAGCCAGTGTAGCGCTGGCTGACACCTGGTATGTACGTTCCGATATCGGCAATTCTGGAGACGGCACGTCCTGGGCAACGGCCTATGCAAGTATAATAGAGGCGGTGACCGCTACAGGTGTCGGTGACGAAATCTGAGTGCAGGGGGGAACTTATCAACCCAGTTGGATTGATTTTTCCGGCAAGCAAAATGTTTCAATGTATGGCGGCTTCAAAGGAACGAAAACAGCATTGTCCCAACGCGATTTAACTGCTAATGCAACCATCCTGAATGGCGAGCTTTCAGGTACAAATGGCGTATTAGCCATCTATTCTGATGCCACTGATATTACCATAGACGGTCTCACCATTACTAATTAAAAGGAACATTAATATGTCTAATTCATTTTTCCGGGGGAAAAAAGAATATAAAAAATCATACTTCTCCTTGACTCATATCATTCTATTTATAATTGTTCTGCTGCTGATATACAACCCTTTTGGAAACGCTTTTGCTCAAACAGATGAAAGTCTCTGGTATCGGTTACGCACCAACAATGTGCCGTACCAGCCTGAGAATATAGCTTTAGATGGCCAGGGAGGACTATGGATTAATGCAATCGATGGAACCGAATATGAACCGGGCGTATGGTATATGTCTCCTGATGTTCCTGAAGGCGCATTTCAGTATATAACGGACACGGCACGCAACAATAACCTTGGAAGCAATATTAATATGGTTATAAAACCCCAATTGGATGCTTCTGTAGTTTATGCCGTCAAAGACGGCAGCGGGAACAAATGGTACTCCCTGAAAGACAAAGGGGTGATTTGTGAAAAAACAGATGACACCTGGGTGACATTTAATCAGCAGAATACCGATGATAAGGTCCAGGATTATGTTCACCGTATTCGTCTGATGGGCGGTGGGAATGGAAGTCAGATCATATCTTTGATTTCATATAACCCCCATGCCCTGACGGGCACAACAAAGGATGAAAGTAATGAGTGGTGAGTATTGGGTATTGAGGGAAGCTAAATTGACAAGTTGGTTCTCATGACTCATAACTCATAACGCA
>JAQIBZ010000461.1 GCA_027858815.1 Desulfobacteraceae bacterium | reverse complement strand
GCTATTCATTGGATAAAGCATGACCCTAAAAAAATTAAAACCGGATTCCAAACCTCATAAGTGAGGAATCATAATGGCACCGAAATGAGGTTTCAATTTCTTGAAAAGAACTGAAGCTGTCTCGATTCGAAAGCAACAGAGATGGAAGAGAAAAAATGTGCTTCTAATGTTTGAAACAGGAATAATGTATGAAGCGAACGAATTCCAGAAGATTTTATGTTTTGATAATGAAACTATCGCTTTGCATGGTGATTATGTTTTCTCAAAACATATTTCTGGATGTTCCGCAGGTGTTTGGAGCGGATGGTTCTAATGTCGTCCGCCTTACTGATGTTGAAAAAAACTGGCTCAAAACCCATCCAATAATTCGACTGGCACCCGATCCAAAATTTCAACCGATTGAATTTTTTGATAATGAAGGTGATTACGCCGGCATGGGAGCCGATTATGTTCGGCTCATTGAAAAAAAATTGGGCATCAGGTTTGAAATTGTCAAATGCCCGAATTGGGAAGATGTAATTTCCCGGATAAAACGGCGTGAAGTAGATGTCTTAAATGCAGTTGTCAAAACCCCTCAAAGGGAAACGTATCTGACGTTTCCCCCACCATATTTAATCATTCCTTCCGTCATCATCGTCAGAAAAACAGTCGACCGCGAGCTCTCCCTGGACATGCTAAGGGGCATGCATGTTGTTATGGTATCCGGCTATGGCTATGTCGATTTAATTTACAATAAATACCCTCAAATAGAAATCGAATTGGTATCCGACTTGAAAGCGGCCCTGCGAAAAGTTTCTTTCGGCATGGCCGATGCCTTCGTGGGTGACCTGGCTACAGCCAGTTCCTCTATCGAGTCTGAAGGGGGGATCACCAATTTAAAGATCGCCGGTGAAACTGAGCCGCCGAACATTTCCGGATTTGCTGTACGTTCTGATTGGCCTGAATTCAGTCGCATTCTGGAAAAAGGGGTTGCCCTGCTGACAGAAAAAGAGCGGAAAGAGATTCAACGTAAATGGATTCACCTGGAGTCGGAATCCGGGTTAACCATGCGGGAATTCCGTAATGTGATGATGGGCGCTACAGTAGCTATCCTTTTGATTATATTTTGTTTTTTATTCTGGAACCGTACGTTGAGGCGGGCGGTTCATCTTCGGACCGAAGATCTTCAAAAGGAGGTTGAAGAGCGCAAACAGGCGGAGGAGGCGTTGCGGGAGAGTGAGGGAAAATACCGGTTCATCGCAGAAAATATGTCGGATGTCATTTCCGTGATGGATATGAACCTTCAGTTTTCCTATGTTAGTCCGTCCATAAAGCGTCTGACTGGTTTCTCGGTTGAAGAGGCTATAAAGTATTCCATTGAGGAAATAATGACGCCGGAGTCTTTTAAAAAGGTCCTGAAAGCCTTTGAAGAAGAAATAACACTGGAAGCCTCCGGAACTGCCGATTTTTCCCGAACCCGTATAATTGAATTTGAGCAAAATAAAAAGGATCTTTCAATTGTCTGGGTGGAGGCTTCTTGTTCTTTTATCCGCGATAAGGAGCGCAAACCCACAGGGATACTCGTTATAAGCCGCGACATAACCGAACGCAAACAGACCGAACAGGCCCTCAAAGAAAGCGAATCACGATTCAAAGCGCTCCACAATGCTTCTTTCGGGGGGATTTCCATACACGATAAAGGCATCATCCTTGAATGTAACAAGGGTATGTCTGAAATCACCGGTTTTGATTACAATGAACTGATTGGGATGAAGGGGTTATCTCTTATTTCTGACGACACTCGCGATCATGTGATTACAAACATTAATGCCGGTTACGAAAGGCCTTATGAAGCAATCGGTGTTCGTAAAAACGGTGAGGAATATCCACTCAGGCTGGAAGCAAGAAATATCCCATACAAAGGGGAAAAAGTAAGAGTCGTAGAGTTTCGAGACATCACTGAAAGCAAGCAGGCGGAGACGGAAAAAAAGGAACTCGAGGCCCAGCTCCAACAGGCCCAGAAGATGGAATCCGTGGGCCGACTGGCTGGCGGGGTGGCCCATGATTACAATAATGCGCTCGCCGTGATCATCGGCTTTACAGAAATGGCGATCAATGATGTGGACCCGGCCGATCCGCTGCGTAACAATCTCAAAGAAGTCCTTGCGGCTGCAAATCGTGCAGCAGACATTACCCGGCAACTTCTGGCCTTTGCCCGCAAGCAGACCATCTCCCCTGTGGTGCTTGACTTAAACGATAACGTGGAAAGTATGCTCAAGATGCTCCGGAGACTTATCGGTGAGGACATCGATCTGACCTGGTCGCCGGGGGCGAGTCTGTGGCCGGTTAAGATGGACCCCTCCCAGATTGACCAAATCCTTGCCAACCTCTGCGTCAACGCCCGTGATGCCATAGACGGTGTGGGCAAGATCTCTATTGAAACCAAAAACGTAAACCTTGACGAAGATTATTGTGCCAACAACCCCGGCTTTGTTCCCGGCGAGTTTGTCCTGCTGGCCGTAAGCGACAATGGCTGCGGCATGGACAAGGAAACTTTGGATAATATTTTCGAGCCGTTTTTCACCACAAAAGATGTGGATAAGGGCACCGGCCTTGGAATGTCAACGGTCTACGGCATCGCCAAGCAGAACAACGGATTCGTCAATGTTTACAGCGAACCGGGCAAAGGGACGACCATCAGAATCTACCTGCCCCGGCATGAGGGCAAAACGATAGGGATCAGGGATGAAAAAACAGCAGAAATCCCGCAAGGCCGTGGAGAGACAATCCTGGTGGTGGAGGATGATCTCCCGATCCTGAAACTTACCGAAAAAATTCTCGCCGGCCTGGATTACGCCGTGTTGATCGCCAATACAACGGAAGCGGCCATGGAGTTGGCTGCGGAACATGCTGGCGAGATTGACCTGCTGATCACCGACGTGATCATGCCCGAGATGAACGGGCGTGACTTAGCCCATCAACTGAAATCCCTTTACCCGGACCTCAAGCGCATGTTTATGTCCGGGTATACGGCTGATATAATCGCAAGTCGCGGCATCCTGGACAAGGGGGAGCGCTTCATCCAAAAGCCGTTCACAAAAAATGAGCTGGCAATAAAAGTGAGACGAGCATTGGATGAGTAAAAAAGGTTGATTCAAGGATAATTATCCGATTTTTGATTCCTGAGTGCCCAGAAAAAAATCAAGCATACCTTTCCAGTCCTTCACCATTTGAATTGGCAGAACAAGTCTATGTTTCGGCACTATTGCGGGATTTTTCAGAAGCGAGCATTATCGATAAAAATGGACGCTTTCATTTATTCATGAAAAGACCTATATATTGTGCTTATACAACAGGTCTTGAAAAACTGTTATTGTAAAAAGCGATATGAAATCTGTGGGAGAGCGTCTTTTTTGATGACTTGAATCCGGTCACGCAATTTTTTTGTCGTATCTTCTGGCTTATATTTTCCCATTTCTCCCTTTCCACCTTCCACCTTCCACCTTCCACCTAATACCTTCCACCTAATACCTAATACCTAATACCTAAATACCTTCTTTAAACAAAAACGGCGGCACCGGGAGATCCAGTGCATAGGCAATGGCTCTTAACAATTCCGCTTCTTTAACGGTGACGTTTCTGTCAAATAAAATGCAATGGGCGCAGGCATCCAGTATTGTTTTTTTAACACCCGGGGCTGAATCGGCAAAATTTGAAATGGCATTTCCCACGGCATGAAACGGTTTGTTAACCATAATGGCCGAACCGGATGCCGGTATCATCATCATGGCGGTTGCAAATGCTTTTTCAGCCTCTGTTTTGTCATCGTGCCCTTCAATGGCCAGCTTGGAGATCAGGATCACCGCTTCTTCCATCAGCGGTTCAATGCTTTTAAAACCCCGTTTTTTTGATCCTGGCCGGAATGCGGCTTCCAACCGATTGGTAATGATTAATTGCAACGCATATTCAAACAGATTAAGTTTGCCGTCAGATTCCACCAGGATGCTGATGGCCTGTTTAAATGTTTGAAATTGTTCATGTGACATTTGCCGCAGCATGGGCAGGGACAAATCAAGAAGCGGCAGTTTCAGGCTGCGATCAAGGCTTTTAACGGTTTCATCCAGTTTTGAAGCATGGTGGACAATGTCGTCGGCAATGATTTGTTTTAAACCGTCGATTTGTCGATTTTTTTCATTGGCATCTGCATCCAGAAGCATTGCAAATACAACCGCCGTGGCACCCATTGTATCATTGAGTTCATGCCGGATGGCTTTGGGGATCGATTCCAGCAGCATCAGGCTGTATTTCACGTGGTCAGAATCAATGGTCCCGATGGATTCTTCAATATTTCCCGGATCCATATCCATCGATTCTTCGCCACCGGCAAGTCCCATAACGCCAAACCCCGTAGCGGACGTTTCGTTTTGCGTAAAAGTACTTTCGTTGTCGGAAATTGACGGAAAATCTCCGTTAAAAGCCGGGTCAATTCTCTTGATCCGCTGTTTAATGGGCGGATGGGTGGCAAACATGGATTGTATGGCCATGGAAAAAAACATATGACTGGTTTCAGATGCCTGCGGGGCTTTTATCTTAGAGCCTTTTGAAAATCCCCCGATTTTTTTTAATGCATTGGCAATTCCGAGCGGATTCCGGGTAAACTGAACGGCCGATGCATCTGCCAGGTATTCTCTTTGCCGGGATACCGCGCTTTGAATGATGCGCGAAACAAAGACGCCAATGTAGCCGATGGCAATCAATGACAGTCCGATCACCAGCGCCGGCATCCCGTTTTTACGGCTGTGTGAACCGGAGCGAAGAGCAATGCTGCCGATAAAAGCAATGATCATAATCCCGCTGATCATGCCGATCAGACGGATGTTCAGCCGCATATCACCGTTTAAGACATGACTGAATTCATGGGCAATCACACCCTGGAGTTCATCACGCGTCAGCCGCCGAAGACAACCATCGGTGACCGCCACCACCGCGTCGTCCGGGCTGTAGCCGGCGGCAAAGGCATTAATCCCTTTTTCCTGCTCCAGAACATACGCCAGGGGGACTGGAGTACCGGCAGCCAGGGCCATTTCCGCCACTACATTGATCAGCTTTTTCTCTTCCAAATCAGTGGTGCCGGGGTTGACCAGTCGGCCGCCCAGGCTTTCGGCAATATACTGACCGCCGCGTTTTAAGGCGATAATTTTAAACAGACTGCCGCCGATGATCACCATCAGCACGCCTATGGTCACGCCCAAAAAAATTTCCGGATCAAACCATTTGAACGTATTGCCGTTTAATTGTGAATCCACTGTTTGAGTGTAAATCACACCGGTGATGACGGTATACACGGCAAGGATAATGCCGATGACTGCCAGAGCAAAGAGAACCACCAGCAGAGTGGTATTCTTTTTTGATTGTTCCTGATGTTCAAAGAAATTCATATCTAAAAAGTCACCTTCGGCGCTTTTCTCTCCTCCGGCGCTTCCGTGGATTCCAGCAACTGGGCTTCGGTAAAATTGAACATACCGGCAATCAGGTTGGCCGGGAATTTTTCCCGGGCAATATTATAGGCCATCACCGCATCATTAAACGCCTGGCGCGAAAACGCAATCCGGTTCTCCGTCGAAGACAGTTCTTCCTGCAACTGGGACATGTTCTGATTCGCCTTTAAATCCGGATAACTTTCTGACAGGGCAAAAAGTTTCCCCAAGGCGCCTGTCAGCATTCCTTCGGCAGACGCCAGGCTTTTCATGGCTCCGGGATCGCCCGGGTTGCCGGCGGCCTGGTTGCTTGCCGTCATCGCCGAGTTCCGTGCCTGTATTACGGCTTCAAGGGTTCCCTTTTCATGCGCCATATACTTTTTAACCACTTCAACCAGATTGGGAATCAGATCGTACCGACGTTTGAGTTGAACATCAATTTGTGCAAAGGCATTTTTAAAGCGGTTCTTATTTGTAACCAGACCGTTGTAAATCATTGCCACTGCAAATATGCAGGCAATAATAATTCCAAAAATAATAAGAGCAGTCAAAATTCACCTCCTGTTTTTAATTAATGCCCGTCCTATTGACGGAAAAAGTTTGTCAGCCCGGGTTGCAATACGGGTGGTGATTCCGGGAATTTTTTATTGATTTTATTTCCTTCAAACATGTCTGTTAATCTTCGCTATGAGTAATCTTTGCCCGGTGCTTTTTAATCATGCTGTGATGCTTTTTGCCGTCTATGCGTCGTTGATTGGCATTTTTTGACACTTTTGTTTTTCTTCGGGGCGGCAGGACTGCCAGCGCTTCTTTCAGTAGCTCCGCAAACCGTTCGATGGCCGCCTCCCGATTGGCAATCTGGCTTCGATGGCGCTGTGAAATGACCCTGAGTATGTTGTCTTTACTGATGCGGGTTTTGAGGCGTGATAAGATCCTGTTTTTCTGTTCCCGATTCAGGCCGGGAGATTCTTCTACGTCAAACCACAGGGTAATCCGGGTGTTGACTTTATTGACATGCTGGCCACCCGGTCCACTGCTTCGTGTGGCTGAGAATTTTAACTCATCTTCAGGAATTGCCAGATTTTTTGTAATTTCTATCATTTGTCTGATTGTATCGTTTCTTTATTATGTTAATTTTTAATCTATGTTTATAGCACGTTAGGCAGCAATTCTCACGAAAAATATACTTGCGGCAATATATAAAAGATACGCTTTTAAGACAACCGGTTATAGTGAGCTGTGGCAAAAGTTTAATGAAATAAAAAAGCCCGCATTCATTTTTGAACACGGGCTGTTTGGCTTATTAAGTTGTCATTTTCTTATAATACATTTAAAGCCGGTTTTTTGCAAACTCTCGATTTTTCCAGTCTTATTTACTGTGTTGATTAACAGGTGTCAGGACATAACCTTTTTTCCACTTCCCTAAGCTGTCAGAAAGCATTTTGTGTATTTTTATATGGATATCGATATTGTAAACTATTTAATTTTCATTTATATCTAAGTCGAACGATTTATAAGACGCAGATAATTTCGACCAACGCATCTGTGACCATTTGAAATAATGGATAAGTTGTTGGCTGATAGCGTGGTGAATCATCATCATTAAAAGTTTTCTGCTGGAAGTGAGTTCATGCTGTTTTTTGATTTAAAAAGTTGCAGCCGACCGATGAAGGCGGGCGTTTATGTATAATCATTTTTTCGGATTTAAAGAACGTCCGTTTAAACTGGTCCCGAATCCGGATTATCTGTTTTTGAGTAAAAGCCATGAAGAGGCACTGGCGCATTTGTGCTATGCCGTGACCGACGGCGAAGGATTTGTTGAAATCATCGGCGAGATCGGCACGGGCAAAACCCTGCTGTGCCGGACATTTTTAGAAAGCCTGAACGCAGACACCGAATCCGCTTATATTTTTAATCCCCGCATGGATGCGGGTGACCTTTTAAAAACCATTAATGATGAATTTGGAATTTCTACGAGCCATCAATCCATCAAAGATCTCATTGATACTTTAAACGTATTTTTGATCGAAAAAAAGGCAGACGGTAAAAAAGTCATTCTTTTAATTGATGAAGCCCAGAACCTGAGCAAGGAAGTGCTGGAACAGATCCGGCTTTTATCCAACCTTGAAACCACAAAAGACAAGCTGCTGCAGATTATCCTGGTGGGTCAGCCGGAGTTGGGGACGATGCTCGACTCTTACGAATTGCGGCAGTTAGGGCAACGTATTTCTTTGAGCTGCCGGCTGCATCCTTTGACGTATTCCGAGACAAAAGAATACATTGCCCATCGTCTTCACGTGGCGTCACAAAAGCCTGCAGCGGTTTTTTCAAACAGCGCGATCCGGCGGATTTATAAATTTTCAGGCGGGATTCCCCGGCTGATCAATATGGCGTGTGATCGGTCTTTGCTCACTGCTTTTGGGTGTCACCGTCTGAAAGTATCCGGTTCGGTTGCAAAATCAGCAATACTGGAACTAATAGCCCGTGGTGAGATTACCCACACCATTTTGAAGAAAAACGCAAAAAAGCTTATTGCTGTTGCCGCATTATGTGCTTTTTTGTTTATCGTTTTAGTATATTATCAGGGTCTTCAGCGTTTAATTGTAAAAGCCCCATCAGCCGACTCCCTGGCACCTGTTATTGCAGTGAAAGATGAGCCCCCCAGACTTTTAGCGCCGGTTCCGGATCAGAAAAGATACCCTCTGCCGGAAATTAAGCGCCCGGGTTTCATTTCAGACAAATCTAAATCAGTGCCTGTTCAGGTCAACCGGGTTGCTGAACCGGCGTCTGCAACCAAAAAAGATACGCAATTTATTGATTTTCAGAAAATTTTAATTGACGGCAATACGATATTTACAAAAAATGCATCATTTGAACTTCTGTTAAAAACATGGAATTTCAGTGCAAATCATCAGCAGGATTTAAATGAAATTTATGATGACCGGGCTTTTTTCCACTTGGCTGCTCAGAAAAGCGGGTTGATCGCTACCCCGGTTTTCGGAAATCTGGAGCGCATTATAAAATTAAACATTCCGGCGATTTTAAAATTCACCCACCCCTCAGGAGCAGTCCCGGTTTATTTAACAGTGATTAAAGTGACGCCGGATGTAATGATTTTTTCAGGTTATCAAACCTTGCCGGCAATTGCGCTGCCATATGCGTGGGTTATGGAAAACTGGGACGGTGAAGGGTTTGTTTTCTGGAAGAATTTTTATAATTATCAGGGAACTATTCCTTTGGATGCTCCGGAAGAATCGGTGATTACCTTAAAACTGCATCTCCGGGATATCGGGTATCATCATATTGGCATCAGCGGGACATATGATCTGGCTACGCGGATGGCAATAAACGCCATTCAGGCACGCCACGGTATTCCCATTGACGGGTATGTGGGACCGCTGACAAAAATTGTTCTCTACAACGAGACACACTCGCTTGAAATCCCCCATTTGTGGGAGCCGATGACAATCCCCCGTGATGTCGGGGATATACAAAAAAAAACAACGGAGCCGGAAAAGGGTTTGCCAACCCCGGAATTGCTGGATAATTAGCAGGAGTCAGAACGTGAGTGCCATATTAAAGGCTTTAAAAAAACTGGAACAGGAAACGGTTGGAAATGCCGGTGTTCCTTTAAATGGGAGCGTAAAAGGCCGTCCCCGAAAACAGCCGGGAAAACGACCAGGGTCACTGGTTGTGCCGGGCCTGGTTGCATTTACCCTCTGTATTTTTGCCGGTATCGGGATACTAATTTATACCCAGAACACCTCAGTTTTTAAATCAACCAGCCCTGAATCCCCTGTTGTTCCTATAAAAGATGAAAACGCAGTGCTGCCGGAAAAAATACCTGTAGAAAAAATCCCGTCCCAAAGCCGGCCCTCAAAAGTTGTCATCCAGAAGCCGACCATCCGAAAGCCGGTCTTAGCAGCACCGGAGTTTGAATTTGCAACAGCGGGCATATCTATAACAAATCAGCCGCAGGTCGTTGCTGATGAATCATCTGTTCCGGCAATGCCGGCGGTGGTGGAAAATGAATTTATTCGTAAGCCGGTCGCAAAAAAGACCGAACCCCCTGTTGCGGTCATTGAAGACCCCACTGTTGAACTCCAGGCCATTTCCTGGTCCGCAGATCCGGATAAGCGTTTGGCAATTATCAACGGCAAAATCTGCAGAGAAAAAGACCGGGTCGCCGGATATGTGATACAATCTATTAATTCCGACGATGTAATTGTCTCTAAGGGGTCTGAAAAGGGAAAGATCGTTTTTAAAATCCGTTAATCCAAAAAAAAAGATAGCGCAGGGTCTTTTAAGGTCCTTGCGCTATCTGCTATTGCAATGATGGCTATTTTGCTGAAATGGTCTTTCAGCGATTAATCCTTAAAAATATTTTTTTGCTCAGTATATCCCGATTCAATTCCCAACTGTTGGCATACCATGTAATCCTGATCAATCACCACGGATTTATAATCTCCGAGAATCCATTTTCTTTCTGCTGTCCAGTAGTTTGTTTTAGGTTTTTTTTCCAGAAGCTTATTGGCCGTCAGCGTCAGGAGGATGGCCTGGTGCCCCTGTTTTTCAAAACAGTCATTGGGTACGGCCGCCCATTCGTATACCGTATCGAGCAGATTTCCCTTGCAGTCAAACCTGTAAGGCTCAAAAAATGGTGGGTCATCGCAGGTGATTGTATTTTCACTGGATGCGCCGAATTTATCAGTCACGGTAATTTCTTTTTTCGGTCGATGCACTGCGGCAATCAGGGTGAAACCAAAAGATTTTGCCGAATCAATACTGGTCAAGTAGTAGTTCTTCGGGTCAGGCACCCCTTTGGCCTTAAGAATGTTCTGGAGATACCCTGTTGCAGTGGCCATATCGCTGAATGTCTGGCCGGTATCGCCATCCGGGTTGAGCCCTTTAAAGGGTTTCTGGTATCCGTACTTATAAGTATCTTCAATGGTTACGGCTACATTCGCATTTTTAAATTCTTCATTAATGACTTCTAATGTCGTATTGGAATACGCGTAATACGGCAAGGCCGCTGAGCCGACATCCGCTCCCTTGACCATTTGATAACCATACATGGGTATCGTAAAATACCAAGCGCATGCCGTCAGACCCGACAGCATCAGTAAAAAAACAAAATTTATAAGTTTATTCATGATCGTTTCCTTTCATCGTCAGCCGATTGAAATTCCGTTGACGTGCAGCAATCAATTCCAGAACGTTTTTTTTAGTAATACAAATATAATTTACTATTTTAACCATGCTATCAGGAAAAACAACTATTTTGATTAATATAGTCATTTCTGAGTTGAACATTTTTAAAAAAAACAAGCGTTCAGCTCAGGGAAAATATAATTATTTTATTCATTTTTGAGTTGAGAGTTGATACTGCTTTCAGAAGGATACCCCTGATCTACCCAGTAGAAAAAGCCTTCATTAAGAATGGCAACCTTTTCATAACCTGCGTCCTTCAGTGTATCAGCCGCCTTTCCGGACAAGGCATGGGGGCAGGCACAATAGGTAATGATCCATCGGTCTTTGGGCAGCAGTCCTGCAGCACTTTCAACGTCGTAAAAGGGAATGGAAATGGCGCCTGTGATATGAGACCGGAGAAAATCACTTGAAGGACGGGCATCAATTATAATAAAAGATTGCCCTGCTTTATAGGCGGCATAAACATCATCAGCCGCCACAAAACGGTTGTCGATCAGGGTAAAATCAGCTGGCGGATTTCCCTGGTTGATCTCCCCCTTTTCCCGGATAACCTTTGATAATTCTTCAATATCCGCAGCATCTGTTTCCCTGAACACGCTGTCGGAATTTAAAGACCGAAGAAATGTAATAACATCATCAATATCTTTGGCACTTATGATGTTTTTGTAATCGGACATTTGCGAATTTCGCCGCCCGTTTTCAATAGCATACCGTATAAAAGCGTCAGTGGCTGTTTCCTGAAATACCGGATTGTCCAGTTCAACGGCTTTTCCACCGGAAGCGTATTTCCCATGGCAGGCAGCGCACCACCGTTCAAATACCTGTGCGCCGTTTTCCGCATTCCCCTCAACCGTCATGCTTTTTAATTCAACAGACGCTTCTGTCTGCCATGTGCGGATAAATACCAGAATTGCTTCGGCATCTTCATCGGTGAGGATTCCGCCTTTGTCTTTTGCCCATGCAGGCATCGCCGTGCCCGGTCTGCCCCTGAGAATCCCCTGGATGATGTAGTCATCACTGGCGCTTTTCAGGTAATCC
>JAQIBZ010000185.1 GCA_027858815.1 Desulfobacteraceae bacterium | reverse complement strand
TGATCAAACGGAATAAAATCTGCCATTCCTCTTAATCCGCTCAACTTGGTCATCGCTGCCGTTAATGTCGTCTTTCCATGGTCAATATGACCAATTGTTCCTACATTTACATGCGGTTTAGTTCGCTCAAACTTCTTCTTTGACATTTTCCATCCTCCCAGTATTTTCATGGCGCATCATTAAAATGCTATTTTCTGTTTTTCCTGATACCAGCTTAACAAATTACTCTACAAAAACAATCAAACTCAAGCCTAAATGGAGCCCACGATCGGGATTGAACCGATGAACCTCATCCTTACCAAGGATGCGCTCTACCGACTGAGCTACGTGGGCATGATCTAAAATAACGCCCGACCCCATTTAACAGTCAAATATTTGGCAAATATCTGGAGCGGGAGACGAGATTCGAACTCGCGACATTCAGCTTGGAAGGCTGAAGCTCTACCAACTGAGCTACTCCCGCTCGATGCCCAACAGAAAGATCGGCAACGAATGCCCCTCATATCAGACAAAAGGCATAAAACGCCCTCGAATATTATATTTGATTAGCTTTAGCCATGTAGTCCATTTGATTCCGTATTTCCGGAACCTCCTACATTCAACCTCAAGAATGGTGGTGGGGGGAGGATTCGAACCTCCGAAGGCGTTGCCGGCAGATTTACAGTCTGCTCCCTTTAGCCACTCGGGAACCCCACCGAGTAATTCTGGAGCCAGCGGAGGGACTCGAACCCCCGACCCACTGATTACAAATCAGTAGCTCTACCAACTGAGCTACGCTGGCACTTTTCATAAAAGCCGGGGGTGTTGGCTGTATCCGCCGACACACAATGTTCAGCTTTATTTCCAATAAATAAATAGCGAAATAACACTGTAAATATAATTACGCCATCATTAATTAAAGTAACCTGTCCTCTTAACACTGACGATTACAGATTTCAAGCTAAAAAATACTTTTTTAGCCATTTCCAAAAAATTTATTTAAATAACAACTATATTCTCTTTTTGTCAATTTTATAATCAGGTGACAGTGTTTTTTTTCGCATTACCTATTGAAAAAGCCACATCCTGATTTTTTTTTGACATTTCGTCTTAGAAAAACAAATTACATGACATACATAAATCATTTATGCAAGTATTGTTTTTGATAATATTTAAATTTATATTTAACCGCTGGGCAATATAATTTTAACTACTTGAATATAAATGATATTTATTTTAAAAAGATTAATTATGGACACATTCTGCCGGAAAGTTTTTTTTAGAAATCATTACACAATCCTTAATTGCTTGACACCCCTTTCTTCATCCGTTAATTAGTAACTATTCTACTGATATTTTTTTTGCATCAACGGCCATTTTGTTGCAAGACTTTCAAAATTAATTCTATTTCATTCTTTGAACAAAATATCATCACTCATAGAAATATTAGGACTTAATCAAATATGATGCAGCTTTCATATAATAAAGGATTGTTATATACTCTCACTCTATTTTTTTTCTTGCCCTTTTATTTATGTG
The DNA here is from genome assembly GCA_027858815.1 of Desulfobacteraceae bacterium. GTDB lineage: Bacteria > Desulfobacterota > Desulfobacteria > Desulfobacterales > Desulfosalsimonadaceae > SURF-3. The sequence goes on along the minus strand of JAQIBZ010000185.1, from coordinate 4,739 downwards.
GTTGTGCAGATCAGGCCAAACACTCATCTTTTTTGTTTGATACGCCTGTTAACGAAATTGCAGACAGCCCCGATGCGGTTGCCGACAAGCATGACCCTCCACCTGTGGACACCATTAATTCACATGCCCCCTTTTCCATTAACTATGATAACAGCAACTCGATTGCCTACCTTCCCCTGATCCCAGTCGGAGATGAAAACTGCGTTGCAGATCCTGAGGCTCCTGAGAGCAGCTCTATCAGTTCCGCCATTCAGGCAAAACTTGATGAAGCGCTGGATTTTTACCAGGCATCTCAGGATTTCTGGCAACAGGGGGAACTCGAAAATGCCCTGCAGTCGCTTGATCAGGCGTATGCACTGATCACTGAGGTTGATGCTTTTGACCAGCCAAAACTAATCCAGCAAAAAGATGATTTGCGGTTTATGATTTCAAAACGGATTCTTGAAATTTATACATCCCGTCACATCACTGCAAAAGGCAATCACAATGCGATTCCGTTGGTCATGAATACCCATGTTCAAAAAGAAATTGACTTGTTTACCAAAAGTAATTGCCGCTCTTTTTTTAAAGGATCGTATAAGCGCTCCGGCAGATACCGCCAGTACATTGTCACTGAACTGCGCAAAGCAGGACTACCGGAAGAACTGTCATGGCTCCCCTTAATTGAAAGCGGTTTTAAAGTAAAAGCCTTGTCAAGTGCCAGGGCGCTGGGATTATGGCAATTTATCTCTTCAACCGGCCATAAATTCGGTCTAAAAAGAAATCTGTATATCGATGAACGGCTGGATCCATACAAATCCACCCATGCCGCTATTGCCTATCTCAAGGAACTCCATGAAATCTTTGGGGACTGGCCGACGGTGCTTGCGGCTTATAATTGTGGTGAGGGGCGGGTTCTTCGCACCATCAGAAAACAAAATGTCAGTTACCTTGACGACTTCTGGGATCTATACCAGCGACTGCCCCGGGAAACAGCCCGTTACGTCCCGAAATTTATGGCAACCCTCCATATCTTAAACAACATGGAGAAATATGGTATGAAAGATATCGTGTTAGATGAGCCAATGCAATTTGACATTCAGAGGATCTCAAAGCAGGCGTATTTAAAAGACATTTCATCAACGATCCATCTTCAGGAAAACACCCTGACGGATCTGAACCCTGAACTTCGCTACAAGCTGCTGCCGCCGGAAGAGTACCCGTTAAAAATCCCGGTGGGCACGAAGGAAAAGCTTATTGCAAGCATTGATAATATTCCGGAATATGCACAAACACATCCAGGGCTCGCTTACCACAGGGTCAGACCCGGTGAAACACTTTCGACTATTGCCCGACGATATAACACAAACATCAATACCATTGCACAATATAATAATATTTATCGGAAAAATTATATTGCCGCCGGTAAAATACTTAAGATTCCGCAATCAGGAAAAATATCCGGTCCTGACAGTGGAAAGTCAAAAATCATCACATACTATGTTCGCCGTGGTGACTCCCTCTGGACTTTGGCCAAACGGTATGATACCACAACAAAAAAAATTCAGGCATTTAACAAGTTAAAATCCGTCAATCTTGATATTGGACAAATTTTAAAAATTCCCACCGGACCGCATCATGGCCTGGCTTTGTACAAAGTTAAATCCGGGGATTCGACCTCTAAAATTGCCAATAGACATAACATGAACCTGAGTCAGTTGCTGCATCTTAACAATCTCACTAAAAACAGCACCATCTTCCCCGGCCAACAACTATATGTAGAATAAACGTCATTGCCCCCGTAGCTCAGTGGATAGAGCATTGGATTCCTAATCCATGCGCCGCAAGTTCGATTCTTGCCGGGGGCACCAATAAAAGCAGATAGTTATAAATTTCACGAAAATCACAAAATCAAGTTTGTACCACTCCTGTACCACATTTTTTTTTAAGCATAAAAAAACCGGATCAACTTTTTACAGTCACCCGGTTTATTTGCCTGACCTATTTCTTATTTCTTTATTGATTCTGAATCGTTTTACTTTAGCATAAGAAGAGAGATAACGGACAAGATGATTACCGGTATATCTAAGTTGATTTACGGAAGGAACAACCAATTCACCGCCAAAGTCTTCAATGTACTTGATGGCTTTTTCGGCTTCAGCGAACAACTCCTGTATTTCTCGGAGCGCTTCTTGATGTTTTACTGTGTGTCGAGGAACTGATGGCGGCAAGAGTGACTTTATTGACTCAAACATGTATCGCCCTCCTGTGTGAAAAGTTGGCCTTGGTCATCGTTTCGGCCATATGTAGGAGAGGGCTTTATGCCCTCCCGAAAAACGAGCATGACGAAGGTGTGAGTCATTTTCATCTCTGGATACCGGGCTCTACGGAAAATGGGCGGGGCACCCTACGGAAAACGGTCGGGGATAAACCCCGCACCCTACAGAAAACGGGGGGGGGATAAACCCCGCACCCTACAGAAAAGGTGGCCGAAACGATGACTAAAGCCAAAAATCTATACACACGGGTAACAGGATTTTTCAAATATTCTTTTCATTCGATAAATATTTCAGTGCGGACATATAGGATCTTTCCGCTTTTTGATTCAATCCTTGGAAAAAATACTATTCACCCATTAATACATGCGGCTCAACCCTGTCGGGCAATGCAGAGGACATCTGTTCTTCATCAAGCATGAAGAATTTCATAAGTGCAAGACTGGCTTTAATGATTTTAGGCTCTATCGACATCGCTGACTTCAGAACTCCCATTGCATTTTCTACCCGATCTTGCTCGATAAGCCAGACAGCATATGTCAGATAGGCTTCCATATTTCTACTGTCATTGGCAATCGCGGTTTTCATCAGTTTATCTGCCGACTCGTTTTTCCCCTGGAGAGACAAAAAATATCCGGCCTCCTGAAGATACCGACTGTTTAACGGCTCCCGTTTTATTGATTTTAAATAATCATTAAAAGTTGTGATAGGCTGATTCAGCTGAATGCCTGCTGTGGCGGCTGCATAAGGATATCTTGGATTCAAAAAATCAAACAGTGCCGCACGATTTGAAGATATCTGAATCTGCTTTTGTTCTGCTTCTGAAAAATCATTATTGAGCGCAATATTCCGATAATCGGACATTTGATAATTTGCAATCAATGCACCAAAATTTGTATATACCCCCCCAATGCATATCAGCGATGCTGCGACTAACGGAATATGGAACTTGATCAACGAAATTTTTAAAAGGGAAGATTGGGTTCCCTTGCGTAAACGGGTATGCGACGAAGAGACAGCCAATGCCAGTATAAAAAAAAAGTACAGGCCATTGGCACCGATCTGCATATTAAAATCAACCAATGAATGCAGTAATATGGAACAGACAGCGACAAGGCATCCCATAAAAAGATAGATCGAATAGCGATCATGACGTTTTTGGTAAGTTTGAAAGGATTTAAACAATATGACAAAAAGACTCAAGCACATCACGGCAACGGTTATAAAACCACCGTTACACAGAAATCCGATATAGTCGTTATGCGCAAATTCAAGAATACCTTTACCCGGAAATGTACGGTACCTGGGATATATATTTTCGAATGTTCCCATTCCGCTGCCTAATAATGGAAAATCAAATATAATTCTTATGCTGTCAGCCCACCGGGGGAAACGAGTACTAAGAGCATTTGTTATATCCCCGAATTCCCCAAATATCAGATTCCATGAATCCGATGCCGTTAACAACATAACCGTCGCAAGCATAAAACAGACAAAGCCCCCGACTTTTCTCTGATTTGTTTTCTTAAAAATTAATACCGAAAAGAAACAAACAGAAATAGAAAGCGAAACAATCCCCCCTTTGGAAAGAGAGACAAAAATAGAGGCGGCAATTAAAACAGCGGCAAGGCCGTATAAGTAATGACGATGGACATTTTTAGGAATAAAAAAAATGCTAAAATTTTCTCTTAATCCTTTTTTGGCTATCACCGGCTGATATACCAGAAAAAGGCTCAACGACAGGGGAAAAATCATTTCCATGAGCCCGGCATAATGATTGGCATTCACATATGGGCCGACACCGCTGCCATGCATTGACGACCTGATCCATAAAATTTTATCATGGGGAAATGAATAACCAAGGCTTCGGGTGGTCAATTCGATAATGACAAAAAAAGCCATCATCGCCCCGAACCATACCACCGTTGTCATGGTTTTTTTAAGCAGCAAATGATCTGATAACAGGTGAACGGCAGTCACATAAAACAATATATACGAAGAAAAACGGAAAAATTCCATCATCGTGACACGCGGAAAAACAGAAATCGGCATCCAGTCAACCGATGTCATTGCACCAGCGGTATTTTGGTAAATGGCATGGGATTCCGGCGATATAAGCCTGACCAAAGCGGCCGGCAAGGGAATGCATTGAAAAAGGACCATACAGCTAAATACAATTAACGGAATCAGGCCCGGAACTTTATAAAAAGACGCTTGATTCCGTGACAAAAATAATAATATTGCGCTTACACAAATCATGCATTCCATGATTGCGTAAGACCAGATTTCCACTGTCCCAAAAGCCAGCGGAGAAAAGATCAAAGTTGCAAGAAACAGATAAAATGATATTTTTTCCATTAGTTAAAATCCTGAAAATCGGATAAAGCGCACACTTTAAGTCCAAAAACAACTCCATAAGCACGGTTTAGTTAAAAAACCGTGCTTTTTTCTTGACTTTTAAAATGTACGTATTATATAATATAC
>JAQIBZ010000176.1 GCA_027858815.1 Desulfobacteraceae bacterium | reverse complement strand
TCCATTGCCTCTTTTCCAACAGCCATTCCCGGCAAATACCAGTCTGTAAACGAGCAGGACATGGCCGGCGGATGTCTGAGTCATTTATTCGAGAACCTCCTGTTTTATGATAATGCACTGAAATCCGGCGGGCAAATTGACCCTTTTCAGCATATTGACGATATCGCCGGCCACGTCCCGGCTGGCAGCCACAAGCTGATATTCCTGCCATGGCTCAACGGTGAACGGACCCCGGTGGATGATACCACTTTGCGGGGCGGTTTTTTCAACATGTCCAAAACCACAAACCAGGATCACATGATCCGGGCGGTAATGGAAGGCGTGGCATACAATACCCGGTGGAGTTTAAAATATGTGGAGCGGTTTATAAAACGAAAAATGAATCCCATTCATTTTATCGGCGGCGGGGCCCAATCAGATGTATGGTGCCAGATTTTCGCGGATGTCTTAAACAGGGACATCCGGCAAGTGGAAAATCCGAGGCAGGCCAATGCCCGGGGCGCGGCACTTATCGCATCTGTGGGGCTCGGATATATTACATTTGATGATATTCCGCAGTTGACAAAAATCCGAAAAACATTTCATCCGGATCCGGACAACCGCAAAATATATGATGAGCTCTACGACGTCTTTATCCGGCTGTATCGAAAGAACAAATCACTTTACCGGCGACTGAACGCTGTGTAGAAGCAGCTTTGGAACCACCTGAAATAACTTTGCAGTTCAATTCAATTGCCGACTGAATCGCTTCAAGTTCACCTTTATGAAGACGACCTATTGCCCCTTTGACATAACTCTTCCCAAACTCTGAAAGAGAATGAACTGAAATAAAACTCGGAATGGATATTATACCCCATTCATTTTTAACCCCTTCAGAAATATATACACTACGGAAACAGCTCTTTAGCAGATCGAGAGAATCGATTTTCTCAAGAAAGATCAGCGGGCTGGTATTTGAAACAACATCAATAAATTTCATACATCTGATAGAAATGTATCTGCACTATTTAGATCACCCATGACAGTTTCATTGAACAATATATAGCCTGTACTGAAATGCTCTTTCAATCTGGCCTTAAATTCTTCAAACGATAAACCTGCCAGCTCTGCAGCGCGCAGAAAACTGACCTTTTGGGCATGATACAGGCTGGCAGCTAGGAAAAATCGGGCAGATTGCGCTCCCAATGGTTCCAATATTTCATTGAATCCTTCCAAAGATTGTGTTTCCACCTGTAAATCCTTTCAATAAATAGTCGTTATCTATGAATCCGCGAGCACTATCAATAAATTATCAAATCAGGAAAACTATGAATATATTAAAGAATACTCTCTACCTTACAAAAAATCAATTGCTATTATAAATCCCATTTTTCTATTTTGTTTAATTGCGGTACAGTATTTAACCAATTATATTTTCTGGGTAATTTATGAATATTCAAAAGCCCAAACCGATAGATTTCAGATATCGGAAAAACAAATCGCTTTACCGACGGCTAAACACAATCAAAAACCCATCTAACATCCAATAACTGCGTTGTGTGCCTCCTCAGAATTCACATACGCACCAATGTATGCTGCGCTTTCTCGTCGTTACACGCCTTGTTCTTGGATGCGATCTGGGATTTTGAAACCGATGCTCATTATCTCAATATTTTCATGGACAAATCATAAATCGGTATTATTTTTTTAAAAGTTTTTACGAAGCCATAAAAAAAGGATTATATATATGGCCCTCTCAGTTGTCGACTTATACAGAGACATCCTGCCGAAAACAAATTGCAAAGATTGCGGGTTTTCTACCTGTATGGCGTTTGCCAGCATGGTGGTGTCTGAAAAACTTCCCATTAAAAACTGCCCTTATTTAACACTGGAAGTTATTGAAGCCTGTGAGAAAGAACTTGCCGAACAATATGCTGCCGGAAAGTGGCTGAAACGGGACATGAAAGAAGATGCCCTTAAATGGGCAAAAGAAAAATCAGCATCCATGAAAATTGAAGACCTGCCGGACAGAATCGGAGGGCGGCTCTTTGAAAAAGACGGGAAACCAGCCCTGGAACTCCCCTATTTTAATGAACACATTATCATTACCCCGGACCGGATCATGCATCAAGACGGTTCTGCCATGACACGCTATGAGCAGGTGTTTATTTACATTCACATGGCCCAGGGCGGCAGCGCCCTTCCCTCCGGTAAATGGCGAAATCTCGTTGAAATTCCCAATACGGTATCCAAGATAATATCCATGGTGGAGCATGTGGAAAAACCGTTGATTGAAAAATTTCAGGGCAACACTGATGGGCTGAAAAAAAGGGCCATAGAGCTCGGCGGTATTGATAAACACGATGAATATCCCACCAGCGATGTGGCCATGCTGTTTACCCCTTTGCCCCGAGTGCCGGTGATGATGATGTTCTGGGATGGGGAAGAGGCCGACGGATTCGGCGCGGAAGCGAAACTGTCCTTTGACGACACCATCACCCAACATCTGGATATTGAATCCATCATGTTTTTAAGTGAACGACTCAGAGAACTACTGTGTGAATAAAAGGGCTAAAATGGGGAACCGGCACGACCATGTTTCGGGCGCACCATATCCGGTTTTAAATAGTTATTCAAGATGGCATGTCAGTCTTTTCCGACCGGTTGAGTCTGTGTTCTAAAATATAATTGCTCCCCTGATAATAGGACATGGCTTCAACGTCCTGACGGGTTAATGCAGCTTTTTTTTCTTCGATGAGACGGTCATCATGGCCCGGGTTGTTTATTATTTCAAGTCGCTGGCCCGGCGACAAGATCACCAGTTTATCTTTTTTGTATAAACCGAGTTTCTGATAATTCCCGATCAGTGCCCGCTCAACAAAATCTTTTGACAAAATATCGGCAGGGTTCAAATCCATGCCGATAAACTGATATAAAAATACCACACGGAGATTACTTGAACATGACGGTGAAATTATTATTTGGTAATGATTGACACTCCGTAAGTCAATTCGCCGGTGTTTTCAGTCAGAAAAGCATCCTTTCTTTTGTAATACCAACAAACCGCTTTTAACGGGTTGCAATCAGGCAAATCTTTATTCGTATCTGAGAGCCAGAACAACGGGCAATGGACTTGAACTCTTTAACAATCTGATTAAAGATAGCTGTCACCTTTATTTGTGACGTTCAGCGTCTTCTTCCGGCTGCCGCTTCCACCGGCGATGCATCCATACCCACTGCTCGAGATGTTTCCGGATTATTTTTTCATAAATATCAGAACACTTCTGAACATCTGCGATAAGATCCTTTTCAGGATCTCCCGTATCAGAAACGGTTATTGGTGCAAAACATTCGACATGATAGGTTAAATCCGGTTCCAAATGTGCAAACGCCGGGATAATCGGGATATTAAACTTCCTGGCAAGAAGTACGGGGCCAACAGGCGTATTTGCTTTTCTGCCGAAAAAATCCACCCAAACCCCTTTTACACGGGTATCCTGGTCCATCAGCATGGCAAGCGGATAGCCCTGTTGAAGTGCTTTAATAATTTCCCGGGTTTCTTTACCCCGGGCAATATTAATATAGCCGGCCTGGTTCCGGGTTTCGAGTACCAATTGATTTAACCTGGGGTTCGTCAAAGATTTCCCGACCGCCCGAAGCGGGTATTTTTTCCAGGTCAGCCATGCGCCCATTAATTCCCAGTTCCCGAGATGAGCGGTTAAAAGGATCATCCCTTTGCCCTCGCGATAGGCATCTTCCAGATAATGCATATTCTCTGCACGGATGTATTGATCCATTCCTTCTTTAAGGAAAATCGGAATTCTTACTGCATCAACGCCGGCAGCTGCGAAATGAAACACCATCCGCCGGGCGATTTGCCGGATCTCTTTTTCGGTTTTCTCATTTCCAAACGCCATTGTCAGGTGTTGAATCGTATTTCGCCGGTGTTTTCTGGCAAAAAAATAAAAAATCAATGCCAGGCCTTGTGCAATCCTGATTCCGACACGTCGCGGCATAATCCGGAATACGCGAACAAAAAAATAAGCCACATGGTACTGAACAGCATTGTTTATTTTTTTAATTATTTTCATAAATCGATTCAGCGTTTGTAAAAAATTAGCATTTGATAAAATAAATAATCAATATGAATATTTCTCTGGAATTCGTTTTCCTATCACACGATTTATTCCGCCGGCAATCGGTAAAGACGCTTCTGGTAAGCGAGACTGCCCCACAGAGCGGTTGCCAATGCCTTCTCAGAAAGGCCGGGCTTTAAGCTTCCTTTTGTAAGTTTCTGGCTTTGGATATCGTAAACAAATCCCTGAGCGGGCTTTCGGGGTTGAAGGATGGCCACGTCATTTCCTTCCATATATGCCATGTTCATATGATACTGCATCATAGCCCGTCCTTTATAATTCTCCGGCTGAACGGTCATGTCCCGGCCCGGCATAGGATTTTCATTATCCACACCCATCAGGGAAAGCAGGGTCGGCGGCAGATCAATCTGGCTTAAAATCCGGGAATCTCGTTTCGGAGCAATCCCCTCGCCCAGGATCAATCCCGGGATGCGAAAATGAGTGATGGGCACCAGGCCGGCGCCGTCCACACGGGAATCATGGTCTGCCACCACCAGAAAAATCGTATCTTCCCAGTAAGCTGATTTTTCAGCTTTGTCAAAAAAACGGCCGATGGCATAATCCGCATATTTTGCTGCATTATTACGGGTCTGCTTCGGCTGTTCATAGAGTTCGATCCGGCCATCCGGAAATTCAAACGGATCATGGTTGGAAGAAGAAAACACCAGGCTGAAAAACGGCTGACCAGCATCATGCAGGCGTATGAACTCCTCATGCGCCCGGTCGAGCAGGTCTTCGTCAGACACCCCCCATGACCCCTCAAAATTCGGGTTTTCATAATCATTTTGATCAATAATTTCATTGAAACCGTTTCCCAGAAAAAAACTTTTCATATTATCAAAATGGCTCTCACCGCCGTAAATGAACTGATTGTGATACCCCCGACGATGCAACAGGTCCGCTATGGTAAAAAAATCATGCTGGGATTTTCCGAGTTTCACCACTGAACGGGCCGGGGTCGGCGTAAAACTACTGACGACGGCCTCGATCCCTCTGACCGAACGGGTACCGGTGGCATATAAATGGTCAAACATCCAGCCTTTTCCCGCCAGCGCGTCCAGATTCGGCGTCAACGGCAGTCCACCCAGACTTCCCACATACCGGGCGCCTAAGCTTTCCTGGAGAAGGATCACCAGATTTTTCGTCTTTCCCTGATATGTTGCTTCCTGATGATGCAGTGTCGGCAAATCCCGATTCAAAAATACGGACGCCGGCAGCAGGGTTTCTGCGCGAACAATTTTGATAATGTCCTCTTCCGGCATATGGCCATAAATTTTTGAGGCATCGGCTTCACTTTTCATATTATAAATGGCAAATCCAAGCGAATACGTAGAATTTAAGACAATCGAATTGACCAGCGCATCGTCGGCAAATGCGACCATTGCGGGATTCAGCGGGCGATGGCCGAACGTTGAACGTACACCCATTATTCCGAAAGGCAAAATTAAAAGAGCCAGAACAGGACGCCATCGCCACCGGGGATAGACAACCGATTGAATCGCTTTGCCAAACACCTGCCACCCAATTAGAAAAGATACAACGATCCCAAGCAAACTGACAATTACTGCAATCAGGTGCCCGCCAAAGAGCATGGAAGAAACTTCTTTTGGATACCCCAAAAACTCCACAAACAGGCGGTTTGGGCGAAACCCGTATTCCGTAATAAAAGGCGGGGTTACGATTTCCATAAAAATGAGCAATGTCAGGGAAA
>JAQIBZ010000157.1 GCA_027858815.1 Desulfobacteraceae bacterium | reverse complement strand
AGCGTTCACAGGGCACCGCATCTGCTTTGTTCCCGGGCACTTGAAGTACGACGAGTACGTCTTCGTGCCCGGCGCCTCGCATCTGCGGCACCCTGTAAACGCTTACAGAACAACAGTTTACGGAAAATTGATAATTTCGACCCCGTGAACGGGTACAAATATTGATATTTATTCAATTAAAATCTATTTTGTGCAATAGTAGTATTTTTGAAAAAATTGCAGTTACGGAGATCTTTCTATACTCCTAAATGAAGAATAATCGCAGTCACCAAAATATGTCAAGCACAGTTGCCGGTTTAATCCTGACAGGGCTGGGGATAATTTTTTTTATTGAGGAAAATATATGAGCGCCAAGCTGACAAAAAAAGAACTGGAACAAAAAATATGCGATTTGGAGCAGGAAGTTGCTGCAAGCCGTCAGGCACTTGACAATTATAAAAGAAATGAAGACCGGATGCATCAAACCCAGAAAATGGAAGCCATGGGGACTCTGGCTGGTGGTGTTGCTCATGATTTTAACAATATACTGGGCATTATAATTGGCAATACAGAACTGGCATTAAATGATCTTCCTGGTTGGGACCCGGCCCATGCTCTGCTTGCGGAAATTAAAACCGCATCATTAAGAGCGGAGGCCATTGTCAAGCGCATCCTGTCTTTTTCCAGAAAAATTGAAGACCATATTGTACCTATTCATCTGGGGCCGACCATCAAAGACTCTATGAAGCTTCTGGCCGCTATGATACCGTCTTCCATTGAAATCGAGCTGGCGCTGGCTGCCAGTCGGGATACGATATTGGCAGATCCGATTCAGATTCACCAGATTATGATGAATATTTGCACGAATGCGTATCATGCCATGCGTGGGGCTGGAGGGCAGCTGACTGTCCGTCTGAGAACAGTCAGTATGGATCACGTTCAGTGTGACGACCCGAAGACAAAACACCCCGATGAGTATGTTCATTTAAGCATCGAAGACACTGGCCATGGGATTGAAAAGGACGTTGCAGAGCGGATTTTTGATCCCTATTTTACAACAAAAGATTTCAGCATGGGAAGAGGCATGGGGCTTTCAGTGGTCCATGGTATTATCGAAAGCCTTGGCGGGAAAATATCTGTCAAAAGCCAACCCGGAAAAGGGTCAAAATTTGATATCTTATTTCCTGTTTCAGATGTTGAGATTTCAGAAAATGAATTTAAGAAAACAGCAACTATAAAAACAGGATCCGAGCGGATTCTTTTTATTGATGATGAAATCGCACTGGCCCGACTGGGTAAACAGATGCTGGGGCATTACGGGTACATTGTAACAATGAGTGTCAACCCTTTAAAGGCCCTTGATTTGTTCAGGCAGGACCCGAATCAGTTCGATATGGTAATTACGGACCTGACCATGCCGAACATGTCAGGCAACGAGCTGATCGCTGAAATGATAGCGATCCGGCCGGATATCCCGGTGATTATCTGCTCAGGACACAGTGATTTAATCGATTCCGACATTACCGACCAGAAAGGTATTAAGGCATTTCTGGCAAAACCGGTTCGTATGATTGATTTGAATAACAAGATTCGGGAAGTTTTTGATGGCGGTGGAGGCGTTTAAGAATGCATCCGGCCGGCAGAAGCAACAAGAACGGCGAGGTATTTGTTATGCTTTGATTAAAAGGTATTTTATTGTTTCTACGGCCCTAATTTCTATTAATTGTTATGTTTTTCATTTAAATTGATTAAGGTTTTGATATACTGATCCTGAAATACCAGGTTGTTCTGGCTGATAATGTCACCCATAGACAGATCAATATAAGGGCGGATGTCAATTCCATACCGGTTGAGCCCTGCATCATCAGCCCTGTCAAGGACCAGCACGGCATAATAATCCGTCAAGCACCGTATGGTCGAACTCCGACGGAACAAATAGCTTTTGCCGGCAAACGTGTTCATAAAAAAAGCAGCATATTCGTATAATGTGTTTAAGGCAACGCAGGGCTCGTCATCATTTTTGCAGCAGTCACAGGTGACGTAGTAGTTGTAAAAATCTGCCATGGCATGTTCCAGCACATCATCTTCAACGGTCAGAAAGTTTTTGACCATTTCGAATTTGTCTTTGGTCAGTATTCTGAAGAAATGGGCCTGGTTGTGTTTTAGACTGACAATATCACGTGTTTCATCAACTATCATGGGCGGTTTTGCGGACAATGCCCGCACTACCTCAAGAAAGGCTGTTGAAGGATTTTTATCGGCGGGGCCGGCATCCGGATTGTTCTGCAGATAATTGAAAAAAGAAGCGATTTTCTGTTTCATGACATCACATGATTGTTCTGTCGGTTCCATGGAAATATCGGCCTGAGGCTTGCCAAACACTTCCGTGAGGCGATCATCAGAAACAGGAGGGGGCTCGATCATGGTCAGTTTGTTCTGCAGTTCAATAATTTGATATTCGAGGTCTGCATTTTGTTCTGTCATTGTTTGCTGTTGTTCGTAAACAGCATTTTGCAGCTCATTGTCATGCCACTTCATAAAGTGGCGGTATCCCATATAAAAGAGAACTCCGGAAACAACTATGACGATTAGAATAATGGCAATATGTTTTTCGTGATTGATTGTTTTCGGCAGGTCATAATCCATGGCGCATCCTTCTCTTGTTAAAGTGATTGGGGGAGGATGTAAAACTATAATCGAATAATTATTGTGATAATAAAATAAAAGTGTTTCCGCGTCAAGTACCCATGAATTGATATTAGGCAATGTTTTTGAAATAAATGATTATTTAGTCATTAAGAAAAACAAAAAATAGCCGAACCATTTCTTGATCTGCATTGTCAACCGGAACAATTGTTTGGTAGGTGCCTTTTTTTATAAAGGTATAAAGCTTTTGCTCTTTTGTGATCTTTTGGATTAACCGCTTTTCATTTTCTGATTTAAATCCAGATTTCAAAAGATTAACAAACCGGCACAATCGGAATGCGGTGATTAGTTCGGCGGTGCTCAGTGATTGATTCCAGGGAAAAGCAGAAGAACCGGCACAAAGAAAGGGCGGATGTTTGTCAAAGATGGTTTTATCCGTGAAATCGAAAATCCCGGGGACCGGGTAGAAAAGAGAAATCCCGATGCGTGTGGGCAGCTTGGCCAGGTAGGCGATATTGGCTGCCACTGTTTTTTTTGAATCTTTTTTAAATCCGCAGATAAAGTAGGTGATACTCTGAATCTGATGCTTTTCAAGAATCTGTAGTACTTTTTCATAAAGGGGAAATGTGGCATCCCTTTGTTCTTCTTCAAGGATCGGGAGATGGGTTGAGGCAATGGACAGATTAAACTGTTTCATCCCAAGGTCGATAAGATCTTTGACAAGTTCGGAAGTGAGTTTTGTATAGTCCACGCCGTTTTCAGCTAAAAAAAAGATCCTGGTAAATTTTTTTTTAAATATTTTCAAAATATTTAAAAAATATTCTTGTGCCAGAAGAAGATTGTCATCTTCAAAATTGACATAAACCGTTTTGTCGCAATCTTCAGGGTTAATGGATAGTTCGGACAGGCCTTGCTGGATTTTTTTAATGGGAATCACCCGAAATTTTCTGCCATGACACAAAAAGTTTGAACAGAAACGGCATCTTTTAGGGCATCCCCGGGATAGAGAGGTTGTATAATAAACGGCTTTTGGTGTTGTGTTCGTCTTTTTAAGGACAAATGCGATTTCTTCTGCTTTTGTTTGTTTTTTGATGAAAGGGGCAATAACTTTTCCATTATTTTTATGATAAAGATTGGGAATTTCCAAAGCAACCTGGGAAAAATATTTTGTATTTGATTTCAGGGTGTTTAGAAAAGATGGTATAGAAACTTCCGCTTCACCGGTCAGCGCAAAATCAATATTTTGGTTTTGGATAAAAAAATCAGGATACGCACTGACCCCGGCACCGCCGATGGCAATGATCGTTTTCGGGCGTCTGGTCCGCATAAGTGATGCCAGCTCCAGGGCGGCATCCGCATAACAGAAAGCAAAACAGGAAATGAATATAATATCCGGTGAGAAAGCAGTGAGTTGATCTGCACATTCAGATAACGGTGGCCCGAAACGCTGATACCGGGTAAAAAATGAGACGCTGCCGGTTTCATTTTCAATGATATGCGGTTTTAAAAAATTAAGCTCCTTTGGAAAAGGAGCTGTTCGGCCTTTTTTTTGCTGGTTCGGAAAATTAAATAATTGAACCTCATACTCATTTTTCGGCAGGAGATCGGCTAAGATTTCACTGCCCAGTCCAGAGAATCGATGCCGTGTAAAATAAAAATCAAACACGGGCGGAACAGCGAT
>JAQIBZ010000152.1 GCA_027858815.1 Desulfobacteraceae bacterium | reverse complement strand
TCATAGCGCTGCAATTAATTTTTTAACTCTTTCTTCAATTTCATCACGCACTGTTCTGACAAATTCAATGGACTGACCGGACGGATCCGGCAAATCCCAGTCGATATATTCCACACCGGAAATAAACGGGCATTCTTCACCGCATCCCATGGTGATAATCATATCCGGTTTGGTGACGGCCACGGCATCATCAATAGATTTTGGTTTCCGGAATGCGATATCAATTCCGGATTCCTGCATGGCTTCCACCATAACGGGATTAACAGCCTCAGCAGGTGTTGTGCCCGCACACATGGCGTCAATTTCTCCGCCGGCATGGTAACGGGCAAACGCTTTTGCCATCTGGCTGCGGCCGGCATTCTCCCGGCAGGCGAACAGAATCTTTTTCCGTTTGAGCATAGGTTCCAGACGATCCACTTCTTTTTTGATATCATCTAAAACGGTTTCATGTTTTTTTAAGTCCCCGAAGTCTTCGATGCGCCAATATTTCAGATCCCCATGATAATCCGCGCCAATGGCATCAAAAAAGTACTTAGCCGTGAGGATCATTCCTTCAAAAAGATTTTTACCCTTGGTGGCACCGACTGACAGAAGAATACCCTTACGGTCCGGGCGGCCGGGATCGGTTAAGCCCAGTTTGTATTTTCTGGACCACAAGGTCTGGGTCCGGTCAATCAGAAGCTTCATCTGGGCGGTGGCATTATAAAAATAAATCGGGGTGGCAATCACCACTACATCTGCCCGGCGGAGCAGCGCAAAAATTTCATTGCTCATGTCATCGTCTTTGATGGAACAAAACCCTTTTCTCTCACAGTTGCCGCAACCGATACACGGTGTGATATTTTTTTCGCAAACATTAACCGTCTGCGTTTCCGCGCCTCTGGTCTGGACTTCACTCATAAACGCAGAAAGCAGAAAATTGGTGTTTCCTTTTTTTCGCGGACTTCCCTGTAATCCCAGTACGAACATGGTGGTCTCCTTATGTCCGCCCGTAAATAGTTGTCTTGATTATTTTACGGACAGACATCAATACAGTGATAACAATGTAGGTCGGGATTCCATTCCCGACAACTGAAAAAACCAATCGCCGGGTAAGAAACCCGGCCTACTCTATCGAATTATTTTGTTAAAACCGCTCTTTACTGCGGCGTAACATGATTTATACGAAGCCGTCATCGTTTGCCAATCGCCTCTGTTGCCAGAAAGCCGACGGTCAGCGGTTTAAGCACAAGATCATTAAAAAATAAAATTTCATTTTTATCTTCAGCTAACTGCTCAAGGGCATTTACTGACGCCCTGCTCTTCAGATTGCCCAGCGCCCAGGCAGACAGTCCGCGATGATATGCATCAGCAGATGCCAGAAATGGGAACAAAAACCCGTCTGTCTGGGGCAAACATTCCGGACGGGCCTGAGCCAGCCGCCCAATGCCCCAGAGAACGCCCCGCTGGAGCAATTCATGTTCCAGGAAATTTTCCTCCGGACGGATGTAGGATTTAAGCATATTGGAAAATTCTTTTGCCAGTCCCGGATGAAGCGCCGTGATCTCGCCCATGGCTTCCGGCGATCCCCAGCCGATGCCCCCGGATTCATCGTTTAAATTCCACATCAAACGGCGCATGATCACCCGGGCAGATTCCATATTCTCATCCGCCAGCATGGACACGACCCGTCCAAATGCGGCAATTGCCCGCCATTTGATTATTTCATCTTTGTCATAAAAAAAAGAAAATAAAAAATTGACACTTTGACGGGCCGGATACAGGCAGATGGTTTCAATAGATGCGTTGATATCATCCGCGCCTAATAACTCCCGCAAAATTTTCTTTGACCGGCGGCCTTTGAGTTCCACTATTTACTTTTTTCCTCAGCTGCCGCACGCAGTAAATGGGCCAGCTCCTGGATTTCCCCCAGATCTTTTGTCATCATGGCCCAGCCATACCAGTAAGCATAATCCGGATTCACATGAAAACATCCCTGGTAAGTCCGCATACGATGTTTCATATACATCTCAAACAGGACCTGATCGATATGAGACATATGTTCAAGATTTTTCCCATTGGTGCGCATGAAATACATAAAATCCGGATATGCAAATTCATAATCCGCCGGTTTTTTAAGGATTCCGTCCGCATAAAGACCGGCAACGATATCAATTCCCTGCGCCATCAGATGGTCTGCTTTTTGTATCATAGCATCGCCAGCTTCTAACTGGGTTTTCGCATATGACTTTGAATGACATTTAGCACATGTTTTCACCATCTTTGTGCG
>JAQIBZ010000149.1 GCA_027858815.1 Desulfobacteraceae bacterium | reverse complement strand
GCGTCACGGCCATTGTCAGCAAGGGTGACTTCGCACCCGATTCTTTCAAGTAAAATTTTTATCAGTTTTTGGTTGTCCCACTGGTCTTCGGCGACCAGTACCCGGATTTGATCGAAAGTATCTTTGGCCGGTGTTTTGATTTTCTCCACTTTATTTTTTATTTGTTTTGAACTGGTTTTTCCTATTCCATTCAGAACCTCGTCTAAGACCTGAAAAAGTTTTTCACGCCGGAGCGGTTTGATAATGGATTGGTCAAACCCTGCCTCTGCAAAAAGAATGGGTTCTCGCTCAAAAGAAGATGAAGCGGCGATTAATGGAAGCTTTGCGATCAAGGGCGCCTTTGAAGCCCTAATGCTGCGGGCGATTTCATAACCGTCCATCCCGGGCATAAGGGCATCAATGATACAGCAGTCAAAGGGGTTGCCGGCGACAATCGCCCGTTCAAGTGTTGATATGACTTCCATTCCGTTGCGGAGATCGGCAGCACGGATATCAGCGGAAGCCAGAGTGTTTTTGAGAATATCCAGATTGCTCTGGTTGTCATCAATAATCAGAATCTGCTTGCCTGAAAAACCGGCAGTCGTTTTTTTCCAGGAATCCATCTTGTCGGATTTTCCAAACCAGGCGGTGAAATGGAATGTAGAGCCGGCATTGAGATCGCTTTCAACGGAAACATCGCCCCCCATAGCCATGGCAAGCTTTTTGGAGATAGATAGCCCGAGGCCGGTTCCCCCGAATTTTCTGGTAGTCGATCCGTCAGCCTGCTGAAAAGGCGCAAAAATCTTTTCCTGCTTGTTTTCAGCAATGCCGCTGCCGCTGTCTTTTACCTTAATGTGAATCAGTTCCCGATTGTCGGAACGGCTGTCCACTTCAATGGAAAGCAGAATTTCCCCTTCCTCGGTGAACTTTGTCGCATTGCCGATAAGGTTGAGCAGAATCTGCTGGACCCTTATGGAATCCCCTTTCACATAGGAAGGCACCCTGTCTCCAATCTGGCAGACAAGTTCGATTGGTTTATCCCCGATACTTGGCCGGATCATCTCCAGTACATCGTATGCCAGCAGCTCCAGAGAAAAATCAATCGATTCAATTATCAGTTCTCCTGCTTCGATCTTGGAAAGATCAAGGATGTCGTTAATCAGGGTCAGCAGCGTTTCACTGCTTTTGGAAACGGTCTGCATATATTCGCTTTGCAAACTGTTTAAACCGGTATCTGTTAAGAGGTTCGTAAACCCGATGATTGAATTAAGCGGTGTTCTGACTTCGTGGCTGACATTTGCCAGAAACTGGCTTTTGGTCTGATTTGCTTTTTTCGCATTTTTTGTCTGTATGTGGGCTTCTTTTATTGCCGCTTCCAATTGCTTGTTTGTTTTATAAAGATCTTCTGCCCGTTCTTTTACCAGATCATCTAAGTGATCCCGATGCCTTTTCAACTCTCTGTTTGCTTTTTTATTCAGCTGAATTTCTTTTTCCAGCGCAATGTTTTTTGATTTTAAATCCCTTGCCAGAATTTCATTGTGTTTATAAACCCAGGAAAATCGCCTAAGCAGATTGGTTCCAAGTTGCTGGTCAAGTTTTTTGGAATCAAGATTGTTTTCGAGATTTTCAAGCCGTTCAAAGAGCCAGGTAATGATATTAAACCAGGGCTTCCACTCCTGGGGAATTTTTTTAATTTTTTCCGGTTCAACGTTTAGCCCTCTTTGTCGGCTGAAAATGTATCGGGTCAGTTTTTTTGCCGGATTGATAAAACGCAGGTAAACCAGCAGAAGGATTGAAACAAAAATTAATGCCATTGCGGCATTAAGGATGCGGATGTGGCTTGTATGGAAAAATATCGTTCCCATAAAAATAACGAATAGCAGAATGATCTGAATCCATAGCAGACGTTCATAACATCTTAGAAACGCAGGAAAAGCATCTTGTTTTTCAGGTTGAGAGCTGGAAGGTTCTTTTTCGTTCATGGTGTTTATATAATGATCATTTTAGATAAACGTAAATTAAGAAATTATATTATAAAATCTTTAGGTGGAATTGCATTTTTGTTGATCCGACCTCAATGACATCAAAATCTTTTAAAACGGTTTCTATTTTAATTGTTTTATAGTTAATCTTTATTTTGCTTTTTTTATCAGCCGGTTTTACGTAAAAAATATCCGCTTCATTATAGATCCTGGCAGATGCCTTCCCGAAAAACAGACTTTTTATTTTAATATCACAGGTGTCCTCTTTGCCGATAGAGATCAATGGTTTATTGATCTCAACAGGCTCTCTGGTGCCATCTAAAAAACTTATTATTGCCTGCGTCTGAATCTTCTCTTTTTCCTCGCTGATGTCGGCAAGACTTTTTGCCAGCCGGGAGCGATGGAGGGACGTGTCAATCATCATGGTTGCCTGGCTGACGGAATCGGCGGCGTCCTCTAATTGATCTTCGTTGTCATCACTTTGAAACCGGAGAGAATAATTTCCAATAGTAATAATATTTCCGTTTTTCAGTTTTCGGGAAATGACCAGTTCTCCATCGACAAACGTACCGTTTTTACTCTGAATGTCAGTTATGTAATAATCGCCGGCTTCCTGTTCGATTTCAGCATGCAAATTTGAAACAGCTGTCTCATCGATGGTAATGTCATTCTGAGCACTGCGCCCGATCTTAAGAGGTCGGTTTTTTTCAACCGGGTATGTGTGCAGTTCTTCATCGTTGTATGATAATATTAATGAAGGCATTGAATATATGATCTTTCCTGTTTTTAACAACTATTTGATAGAATTGAATAATCTATGAATTTGATGCCAATGTTGAATATAATATATCGTGTTTAATTGCTTTATATCAAGCATATTCATAGTACTCTTGTCAGATCGTAAAATGTTTTTGTTCATAAGAAATGCGCTGCACCTGTTTAAATTGAATTGTATTGACTATTTTTGACGGCATTATTAATTTTTAAAAAACTTGAACATTGTGCAACGTATTTGCCTTTGATTTTTCAAAACTTTTGTAAGCGTTCACAGGGCACCGCATCTGCTTTGTTCCCGGGCACTTGAAGTACGACGAGTACGTCTTCGTGCCTGGCGCCTCGCATCTGCGGCACCCTGTAAACGCCTACAGAACAGCAGTTTACGAAAAATTGATAATTTCGACCCCGTGAACGGGTACAAACTTTTATATTTAATTGTTGGTGAAATGACAAATCCTGAACAAATTATACAATTTTTTATAAATATATTTATTTTTCAATCCGGTTCTTTGGAATGCGGGAACTGGCAGCGCGAATATAAACTGATGCCGACCGGTGCCTCGCCTGACAGTACTTATGAACTTCGTATCAGCAAAGGCGCTGACGTCAAAACA
>JAQIBZ010000063.1 GCA_027858815.1 Desulfobacteraceae bacterium | reverse complement strand
GCCATTGCTTTTCAAATAGATCAAAGGTATTTTAGCATTATTCTCAATATCTTCAGCTTTTATGTCATTTGATATCGGCTTTACTTCTATTTCTTTCTTTTGGGTGATGACTCTTATTCTAAAAGGGCTTTCACAATATGAATCATAATAAAAATACAGGTTGCCATCTCTGTCTTTATATAAGTCTCTGTCATAACCACTTACACCGAAACTTTCCTCTGTTCTGTATAAGGTGCAGTTATCAAAAATTTCTTTATCAATGGCGCGAATGTTTAAATCCGATAACGTCATTTTTGAAATTTTATTAACTCGTTTAAACGGAATACAACCTACTGATGATACAAAAAATATACATGCGATTAATAAAGTGAACCTTTTCATTGTGATACCCTCGTTCCATTTATTCTGTAACGGTTGATCATGGCTATCTCTCGAGTTTATTATATCAATGAATAACAAAATTGCAGTTATTTTGGCAATACTTATTACGAGGGATTTTGTTGCACCTCAATTAGCTCCAGTATCAATGAATATCCCAGAATTCCATGAGTCGTTATTTCGTACCGTAAAGGAATTTTCTCCTTTGTCTTTGAAATATTTTGATCGCTTGTATCCGCGTAATACGCTTTAATTGTTTTGGTTTGCTTGTAATGGGAAGTGTATTGATGGATTTCCCAGTTGTCATTTTGATGGGTAATCACATCTTCGATCATTCCATCCGGCTGCTGGTATCGGCATATGTTCGCATCCGGTGGCAAACCGCCGGCTTCCAGCAGGTCGCCGGTCGGCTTGAAAAACACCAACCGAATATCATTTAAGATGTTTTGGGCAAATTCCATTGAATCAAAAGGGGGAATGCTCCTGTTGATGGTAATCTTTTGTTGATTATATTCCGCTTCAAACAAAACCATTCCTTCAATGGTTATTATAGCACAATGGATGCTTTCCATATCCGGATCGACAGTAGTAACACCGATTGCGACATTTATATCCCCGTTTGGCAGAATTGCTGTCAGGGAATGGACAAATTGCATCCGGTGGGTTGGAAAAATTGCCTGGCAACGACATTGAATATCGGGGGATGATCCCGGCGGCATTGTTTGTATTTGAGGAAGACTGCAACTCGAAAGAAAAATAATTAACACTAACAGTGAGAAAAATAATTTTATAAGGTTCATCAGGGTTTTTCCCGACATCCTGATGACTTACTGCTGATAAATATCATTAATTCTGAACAGCATGCCGAAATTGATATAATATTGACTTTCATGCCCATAAAAATCATCATTAAAATTTTCGCCGAACAGCCAGGTAAATTTATATCCTTGGGTAATGGTAAACGTAACAACGGGTCCGACATTGATATTTACCCCCATGGCAGGGCCCACCCCAAAACCGAACATATTTAAATCATCATCATCAAAATTAAAAGGACGATAATGGTTATCCTCATTGTAATAAGAAAGATTGATCTGCGGCCCGACCCATAATCGTACATATTCATTTCTCAACACACCGAATCCGAATGTGTGATCCATCTTAAAACCATCTGCCTCATAATCTGAATCTGGCCTTAACCCATCAATCTCAATTTTATCAAAAGCGATGTTTAGTCGATAATTGAACAGAGAATCTTTTGCTACGTTGGTATCCAGCACAAATCCGATCGCCCTGGTTCGATGATCTGTATCAATATCGATATTATCATTATCGTCATCATCATAATAATAATCATAATCAATCTCACCATCACCCCAACCCCTTTCGTAATAGGATCCCAGGCCAAGAGCAGAGGCGCTTGAAGCCCCCCAAATAAGCATCAAACTGACAACTAAAACCTGCAGCATCAATCGTTGTTTCATTTTTCTCCTCTAAAAATGTAGTTTATGCGTGGTAAGAAGACCAATCGTTGATGCTCTCGTAAAAAGTATCCAGGTGGCTAAGATAAAAGTTCCACCAATACCATAAAATCTGGCAAGGCGTAGTGATTTTTCAGACAAGAAATCATACATGTAGTATCTAGAGTGGCTGAAAAATTGCTACAACGCAGTAGATGGGACTTTTTGCGACGCCATCAATCGTTAGCTGTTATTCGAAAATTTAATGACCTGAAACACTTCAAGATATTTTATGTAATGTAAAATTTTGTGCCGTGATTCTGGATAAATATTTATAGAACACTAACTCAATTTAATGCTTGAAATCAAGATTTTTCTGGAGCGGCAAAAATGATGCCAATCGTTATTCGTTTTTATTGAAAATTTCTGATGAGGTATAAATAGTAATTGAATTTAATAGCTGCTTTTGTTATTGCAATGCAGAAAAATAGATAACGCACTGTTAAAAAAAGGCACATTGAATGACGCGAGAAGAGATTGTAATAAAAGTTCTTAATATATTTAAAGAAGAATTTGAAATTGAAAATCCGGGACTGAATGATGATTTGCGTGAAGTCCATGAATTTGACAGTATCGATGCCATAGAGCTGTTAATCGAGATTGAATTTTTCCTTGATAAGGAACTGACGCAGGAGGAAAAAAAAGCCGCTATGGAAATCCGGACAATTAATGATATTTGTGACTATATAGTGACCTTGGCAGCAGATAAACACGGAGATTGAACCATGCACAGGAGAGTTGTGATTACCGCCGGGTCAGCCATCACCCCCATCGGCCATTCCAAAAAAGAAATTATTCACAGTCTGACAAATGGTATTTCCGGCGTTAAACCGCTTCGATCAGACAATCTGTTAACTGATTACATCCACTCCGGTGTATTCGGTACTGTCGATTATGAGAATGAAATTGATTTCAATCGTAAATATCGTAAAACAAATGGGCCTGTGGCCTTTTATGCCTGCCAGGTGGCAAAGGAAGTTCTCGCGCAATCAGGTCTGGAATCGGAACTTATTACGTCGGGCCGGCTGGGAGTGGCTTTTGGGTCCACCCATGGCAGCCCCACGGTTCAACGTGAAATCTATATGAATTTTTTCAGTGGCTCCAAGTCCAAGTATTCTTCTATCGGGGCAGCGGATTATTTAAAATCCATGGTCCATACCACCGCCGTGAACATTGCCAAAATGTTCGGCATCACTGGCCGGATTATTTCCTCTTCCACCGCCTGTACAACGAGTAGCCAGTCCATCGGGTTTGGGTATGAAATGATTAAATTCGGCCTTCAGGATGCCATGTTGTGCGGTGGTGCCGATGAGTATGATACTACCACGGTGGCGGTATTTGATAATCTTCTGGCCTGCTCGACCGGATTTAATAATACGCCCCACCGCACACCGCGTCCCTTTGATGTTGATCGCGACGGCTTGGTGGTAGGCGAAGGCGCCGGCGCTGTACTTCTGGAGGAATATGAAAGTGCAAAAAAACGAGGGGCCACTATCCTGGCAGAAGTTATCGGTTTCGGTTGCAATAATAATGGCGGTGATTTGATCATGCCCAATGTAAAGGGGATTACACAGACCCTGCGCATCGGTCTGCAAGATGCCGGTATCAGTCCCAATGAGGTTGATTATATATCCGCTCATGCAACGGCCACTAAAATGGGAGACGTAATTGAGGCTCAGGCGATTCATGCAGTCTATGGGGAATCGCCCTATGTGACTGGTTTAAAATCATATATGGGACACACCATGGGCTCCTGCGGTGTTATTGAAACCATTTTGACCATGTATATGATGGAACAGGGGTTTATAGCGCCCACCCTGAACCTGGAGAATATTGATGATCGCTGTGCCATGATACGGCATACAACGAAGATGATTGAAGGCCCTATTCGTATTGCTGCCATCCAAAATTTCGCTTTTGGCGGCGTGAACACCTCCCTGCTTATTAAAAAATTTGATTAGCTCATTTTTGATTAGCTCTTCATAGAAATGTCAAATAAATAGGATGTTTTTGTTTAAATATATAAAATCCACCGTCGACCCGTTTGTTACAGTCATTATCTGGATCTATTATATTGGCGGGTATCTTTTTTTTTTCTGGCCTTTTCATGTGTGGGCCTACTTTTTCTCAGCCAATCGTGAACTTGGATTTCAAAAGGTAAACCGTCGGATATATCAGAGTTTTTTTTTCGTATTGCGCAAGATCACACCGGGATTTAAACTGCATATTCCCGCCGATGTAATGGCCATCCAATCATCGGTGATTGTGTGTAACCATCTGTCTTTTTTAGATCCCATCCTGCTGGTATCCCTGTATGAAAAGCAGAAAACCATTGCAAAAAGTACTTTTTTTAAATTGCCGGTGTTCGGGTGGCTCTTAAAGAACTCGGGATATTTGCCATCCGACACCAGTGGTTATTTTTTCGATTTAATGCGTGAGAGAATTGCAGACATGCCCGATTATCTTGCCGGCGGCGGCAATTTATTTATTTTTCCGGAAGGCACCCGCAGCCGTGATGGTAAAATCGGGCCGTTCAATAAAGGGGCTTTTAGCATTGCAAAAAAATGCAGGGCGCCCATTGCCGTGCTGCGTATCCGCAATACCGGCAGTCTTTTTCCGCCGGATAAAATACTGTTTAATACATGTGTTGATACCACTATCTCAATTGAGTTGATCACCACCTTGGAACCGGCTTATGATGATGAAGATTTTTCTCTGTCCAGACTGATAGAGAGTGTCCATATAAGATACACAGACGCCCTTTGAATATTTTCCCCTTAACCCGGATGATGCGATAATGACTGACTTTGCATTTCCCTCTAAAAAAGTACTGATCATCGGTTCCGGTATCGGTGGTCTCTCTGCCGGCATCATCCTTGTCAAACTCGGCTTTCAGGTCACAATCATAGAAAAAAACCGCCAACCCGGCGGCATGATGCGTAGCTACAAACGCAATGGCATTGAATGTAATGTGGGAGTTCATTATCTGGGCTCTTTGGATAAAGGACAGATGCTGGATCGTCTGTTTGATTTTCTGGGTGTCACCGGACAGATTCCAATAAAGCGGATGGGAACAGGTGGTGTTATTGACCGCTATTATATGGATTCTGATCTGCTCCCCACCGGCATGTTTGATATGCCGGAAGGACTTGATGCCTATGAACAAAATCTGTACCAGGCCTTTCCCCGTGAGCGAAAACAGATAACAGCGATTGTGAAAAATTTGCACAGTGCGACCCGTAAAATCAACTCCCTGGAATTTTTATTCTCAGGTCAGAATGATTTTGAAATACTGGAACATGCTAACCCCATGGGCGAGTTGATGACCCAATGGAATTGTTCGCCGGGCCTTCGGGCCGTGCTGGGGGTGCCGGCGGCCTGGATTGGGGTCCCTCTGTCAGCGTGCCCATCGTTTTATCACAATATGGTTCTGGCTTCCTACCTGCTGTCTTCATGGCGCCTGAAATGCAGTGGATCACAAATGGCCGATGTGTTTGCCGATCGCCTCAAATCCCTTGGCGGCAGAATTATAACAGATGATGCGGTTGCTAAAATTCTCGTCACCGACCGAATTGCCACAGGCGTGCGACTGCGCTCCGGCCAGGAATTAAAAGCACCCCTCATTATCGGTGCCCTTCATCCCAAGATAATTCTTGGCATGCTGCCGGAAAATGCTGTTAAACCGTCTTATCGCAAACGGATTGCCCGTCTGGAAGATACCCACGGGATATGCGGTGTGCATGTGGCGGTTAATGCCGACGAGCATCCGGAGCTGGATCACAATCTTTTTAAAATTCATACCCATCCTGACGGCAATATAGCTGACATGATTTTTTATCAGATGCGAAAAAGCGAGAAAAAAGAAAAAAATCTGCTGAGCATCCTGTTTGACGTCCCGGCTGAACCATGGGAAAAATGGAGCGGCACCCGAACCGGATGTCGGGGGCGGGATTATAATGACGCTAAAATTCGGGAAGCAGAAAAAAGAATTAAGGGGGCACAATCGCTGTTCGGTCCCCTGGAAAATTATCAAATATTGGATATTTTCACCCCCCTGTCAATCAGAGATTGGGTAAGCAGCCCGGACGGTACGGCCTACGGTGTACAACGATCCCACAGACAAATTCTCTCTGCCGCCCTTCTCAACCGAACGGCTGTTAAAGGCCTTTTTTTGGCCGGTCAAAGTGTGCTGGCCCCAGGCATTCTCGGTGCCATCCTTGGCTCCCTGGTCACCATAAAATTTATCATCGGCCCACAATGGTTCAAGAAGGCGTTTTCCGATTTGCAGATAGGTTAATAAATGGGGTGGCATCGGGTTGAATGTGTTTTGACACTCGCGGAAGCCAGATAGCCGGTTATGGTTTCCGTTGGCTGTTAAATAAGGCATCGTATGCGATTGGTCGGTTTTTTTCTGTGATACTCATGTGCGTTCCTTCCGGAATTTCATAATATTTAATATTGTTATCATCAATTGAAACCAGATCCCTCCCCATTTCAACAGGAATCGTTTCATCCAGTGTTCCGTGAATAATCGTAATTTTTGGCGGATGATCGCGCGACAACAAATCCCTGATCATTTTTCGATTATCCAGGGAATCTGGATTTAAATAAGCAAGTGGTCCCATCTTTTTAAACATCGCTTTATGGAGGGTTGTAAATGGTGCAAGAAGAACAATCCTTTTAACAGGGATTTGTTGCGCAAACTGCAGCGCTGCGGCACATCCAAAAGAATGTCCACACAGACAAATATTTTTTTGAAGTGCATTTTGATCAATATGTAATTGTTTTTTAAGTGCATTCAGAGCACCTTGTGAAGTTTGCGGGAGAAGCCGGGGGCGCATTAGGCCTTCGCTAAAACCTCTTCCGGGATAATCCAGCAAAAGATATCCCGCTGTTGTACTCGGTGAATTCTCAACAAATGATAACCAGTCCAGCGCTCTCCCGCCAATGCCGGGATAGATTATCACTAAAGGGTTTGGGATTGATTGCGCGTCGGTTCTCGGTGGAATATAAAAAGCAACCTGTTTTCCTTTTGATGTCTCAAACGACAGTTGAATGGCATCCTCGTGCTTAGAAAGCTGATCGATTTCAATAGGCTGATACGCAATTTGCTGACATCCTGTTAAAAATGCCAAAAAGCATATAAGGAAAATGATCCCTACCGAGGGTTTTAATTTATTGTCCTGTATCATCTGCATCACCGTCCATTTAACAGTCTGGTAAGGATGGGTGGAAAAAATTCATAATTGCTTTGATGATGATTTTCGACTGGATGGGAGTGACGGCACACTTATATTATTCCAGGGCACTGAAATCGTTCATACGTGAAAGGCGGTCGAGTTCTTTCTGGTAGCGGTTCTCCCATCCCTCCCTGGCAATTTTGCGGTCGATAAAGAACTTTAGTATCGGTTTAATGGCATATAACCAAATGCCGGTCCATATACGTCCTTTGTTTCTGGCCCATTTGGACGGCGTCCACCATCCCAGCGTCACCTGGCGGTGGTACCAGAACAGATATTGCAGCTGATCTGAGTCCAGGTACCGGGTTCTCACATTAGCCCATAGCCCGCTGTATTTTTTATAATTGTATTTGTTGGTTACCAGGCCCTCATTTATCAGGTTTTGACGCATCTCGGTCTTTGGGTAAGGGGTCAGGATCTGGCAGTAGGCACTATCTGCAGCGACGGTATTTAAGAATTGATAGTTTTCGATGATGGATGCCTCATTATCTTCCGGAAAGCCGAATATCAGTCCGCCGATCACCATGATATCATTTTTGTGGCAGATTTCCACGGCTTTGCGGGAATCATTCACGATGTCACCTTTGCCAGCTGATTCCAGATTCTTTTTTGAAGCATTTTCAATACCCAGAAACACCGATTTAATACCGGCCCGGGCCATCTTGCTGACCATTTCTTCGTTGTGCGCCATGGAAATACAATCGGCCTGGACGACGATATTTAATTTTTTATAATTGCGGGCAATGATGGCATCGCACAGTTTGATTACCCGCTTGGGGTTAAGTACCATGTTGTCATCGACGATAAACACCAGCCGGGCTTTGCGTTTGTAGTAAATGTCATCCAAGTCAGCCAGTACACGGTCAATGGGATAGGTGCGAAAAGAACGGCCGTACATGTGTCTCATGCTGCAAAAGTTACATCCCCGGGTGCAACCGCGGGATGTCTCCAGAAGTTCGAACTTTGAGTACATGAAATGATATCCCCAGGTTAACCGGCGTTTGTCTCGAATTGGGAGTTTAAGGGCAGACAAATCAAGGTTTTCGCTCCTGGGGTTGTGAATAAAACGGGTTCCGATTTTATAGGTGAGGGAGGGAATGTCTTCGATCCGGTCGTTCCCCTCCAGAGCATTGACCAGCCGGCGAAAGGTCTCCTCACCTTCGCCGCGAATCATGAAATCAATCGACCGGCTCTCTGATGATTCCGCAATCTCTTCATTCATCAGGGTCGCATGGTAACCGCCGATGGCAATTTTTACCGTCGGCAGGACATTTTTAATTAATCTGATCAATTTGATGCAGGTGTCGTATTGCCATGCCATGGCAGACAGGCCGACCAGATCCGGTCGAATTTTCAGCAGAATTTTAGTGATATATTTTTTTAATTGCCTTCGCTTGCGAATCAGGTCGACAATATAGACATCATGCTGCGCATCAACATTGCCGCCCACACAGGCAATACCATGACTGGGCATGTGAATGGCGGTTTCATGAATCACCAGTGGCGCTACATCGGGCATTGATATCAATATAACTCTCATATCTCCTCGCTTGGATTTTCCTTTTGGGTTTCAAGCAACGATAACACCTGATACATTCATTCATAAATTGAAAGTCAAATATTGTAAAGTACCCTTTTCAATAAGGCTGGGCATTTTTTGAATTTCATTTGACACATATAGCTAAAATAGATAATTAATCGTATTGTATTTTAATAATATTGATTTAATGATGGAAAAAGAATGGAAAATTTAATTAGCGAACTAAAAGAAAAAATAATTGAAACGCTTTATCTTGAAGATGTACTTAAGGACGAGATTGACGAAGAAGCTCCCCTTGTCGGCGGGGACTTGGGAATTGACTCCATTGATGTCCTGGAACTGGTAATGATGATTGAAAGCGATTATTCGGTTATTATCGATAACAAGGAACTCGGTGAAAAAGTTTTTGCTTCCGTAAGGGCGCTTGCCGCTTACATTCAAAATAATCGCCCGCAAACATAGAATCGAAACCCACGGAAAGACGTTATGAATTTTAAACTGATCTATCCCAAGTGGTCCAAAATGGAAAGACAAACGGAGTTCCATTTGCCGCCCCACGGCCCCGTCGTTTTTGCCGCTTCTTTACCGGAAGATGTTGATGTCGAATTTATTGATGAGAATTTAGAAAGTATCGATTTTTCCGATCCAATTGATTTTGTCGGCATATCCATGATGTTAACCATTCAGGTCAAGCGGGGGCTGGAAATAGCGGATATTTACCGGAAAAAAGGGACAAAAGTAATCTTTGGCGGGATCGCAACCATGCTTCACGCTGAGGAAGTCATGCAACATGCCGATGCCGTGTTTCTGGGTGAAGCGGAAGGCCGAATGACGGGAGTCTTTAATGATTTTAAAAACAACCGGCTTTCCAAGGTTTACAATTACTTAAAAGACCCGCCACCCATTGAAATTGTTGGAACCGCCAGACGCGATATCTTGAAGCGTGACTTGTATAATTATAAAGGGATTCAGATGGTGGATCTGGTTCATGCGTCAAGGGGGTGCCGGTTTAATTGCTATCCTTGTGCGGTCGCTTATCTGGGCGGCCGTAAATTCAGACCCCGTCCCATTGATAAAGCTATTGCTGAAATGGCAAGCATTGATAACAATCGATTGTTTATTGTCGACAATTCGCTTGCCCAGGATACCCAATGGGAAATGGATCTTTTCCGGGAAATGATTTCCCTTAAGAAAAAATGGTGCTCGCATCCGATTGAGGACAACCCGAAAGTGCTCGATCTTGCCGCCCAGGCAGGGGCCTGGTATGTTTATCAGGCGGTTTTTGATACATCCGATTATATTCGTGACAGAATCAAGCGGTATCATGATCATGGAATCGGTGTTGAAGGCACAATACTTCTGGGCCTGGACAGTCACACGGAAGATTTCATTAAAGAATTAATTGACTTTTTACTGGAAATCGAGCTTGACCTTGCTGAATTTACCGTATTAACCCCTTTTCCGCATACCCGGGCATTTGAAGAACTCCATGCGGAAAACAGAATATTCACCTATGATTGGGATAAGTACACGGCTGATCAGGTGGTATTTCAGCCGAAACACATGTCCCCGGAACGGCTGGATGAATTATTATCCTATGCTTGGGATACTTTTTACAAAGATGAATCCCAGCCAATGAAGATGTCCAGATTATATCGACAAGTTGTTGCCAAGGAAAAAGCGGACAATTCGTATATACCGAGACAAAGAAATCTTGCCAGGCAGGCATTTGGGCAGAAAATTAAATGATGAAGAAATCATCAATTATCTGAATAATTAATTCCTTGAAAAACGGATTCATCAATCTTTTGATTGATTTTTGTATTTTTAAATTTGATGAGCGTATACGTTGTCGGAGTTTCGTAGATCGTCGCCGATTCAATGATGCCCGGTATATCCGTCAGCTGCAACGCAATCTTTTCAATAATTTTTGCCATGGCCGGATCTTTTGGCTTCAGAAAAATGATGCCGCCGGGTTGAAGCGTTGCGGTAAAATCAGTATTTTTTTCAAAATCGCCTTGAATCCACGAACTCATTTCTGCAAGAAAAACCTGCATTGCCTGAAGAGCTGCGCTGCTGTCTTCAATCATTCCTTCGCTTGACATGACATACCGCTTGATATCCCCATTGTGCATTACCAGAATGCTCTGGATCGGATGTATATACTCCCACCTGAGGGATTGGGGGTAGCTGAAATAAAGTTTCCCTTCCGAAACCAATGGCTTTATAAGGATTTTCATATGTTTTTCCTGGACAAAATCAGCTTGAATCGAACGAATGTCCTGAGCGTTTTGCTTAATTCCTTCCAAATTGTCCGCCCAACCTAAAAAGAAAAAGCTGCCAGCTAGCACAAAGACGGAGATAAACATCTGTTTCATCGATTGTTTAGTCAACATAATCAAATCAGACCATCCCTCCGTTTACTGAGATCACCTGCCCGGTAATGTAAGAGGCTTCTTCGGAACAGAGAAACTTCACCACTGCAGCAACTTCTTCCGGCTTACCGATTCTTGCCATTGGGATAATTTGTTTTATCATTTCAACAGGAGCATCTTTAATCATTTCTGTTTGAATCAGTCCGGGCGCAACAACATTGACGCGAATGCCCAGCCTGGCGACTTCCGATGAAACGGATCTGCTGGCAGCGATCACGCCGGCTTTTGCTGTCGAATAATTTGCCTGCCCCCTGTTACCGATAAGTCCGGCAACTGACGCAATCGAAACAACCGCTCCTTTTTTTTTACGAAGCATTTGTTTTAACACCGGGCGGGTCATATTATAAAATCCGTTTAATGTCGTATCAATCACTGAGTGCCAGTCTTTTTCCGGCATCATGATAAATAATCCGTCGGCGGCTATTCCGGCGTTATTTACGAGCACCTCTATTTCATTATCTTTTATTATATCAACCATTGCTTTCTGTGTCGCAACAGAATCGGAAACATCAAACCCAAAGATGTTTCCAGCGCCCCCTGCTTCCCTTACCATCTCAAGCGTTTCTTTTGCAGCGGATTCATTGGATTTATAGTTGATTATCACATGATATCCACTTGCTCCCAGTGCGAGAGATATCGCCTGACCGATCCCCCGACCGCCTCCGGTCACGATTGCTGCTTTATTTTTCATATTTTTCCTCTTTTATATTATATAATTGCTACTTAATCTGTACGAAAAAGTTGTAAAACAACTTCGCCAAGGTTTTTTTTGGCCATCGTTACGACACCGGAAAATTCGGCATAGCTCATTTGGTTGTATTTTTTTTGGGAAGTGGTTCGGATGGTTGTCCCCACAGGAATGCAATTGACGTGGAACAGCGCTTTTTTGATACCCACCAGAAAGCCGCCTCCACCATTGCCATCTTTTGAAGGAGTTTTATCCATCTCATTCCATTTAATATTAATTCCGGCTGTTTGAGCAACCAGTTCAATGATAACGATGGGATGAACACAGCCATTGCTAAAAAGCGGCCATGTTGGAGAAACGACTGACTCGGAAACGGCTGTCAGTTCATCAACCCTAATTATTTTATCAATCAGCTTCATGCGATCGCGCTGCAGGATAAAACTCTCGACGTTAAGATCTGCCTGGTTCATCTTTTATGGCCTTGGCTTAGAGAATCAGTATGCCGATGGCGGCATGGACACTGGCGATAAAAAAAAGAAGTATCCCTGTTTTTCTGTGAACTTTAAGGGGAACTTTGATCCACCGCAATCCGCCAGCCAGCTGAAAGCCAATAAGG
>JAQIBZ010000659.1 GCA_027858815.1 Desulfobacteraceae bacterium | reverse complement strand
AAAAAAAATTTAAGAAGACGGGCTTTTTGTTTCAAGGCACTTACCTAAACAGGCCGCAGTAAGACAGCCTTCATTTTCAAAATTAATGCCCAATAAATAAGCTGAATAAAGTGTTAGTCGAGTAAGGAGCAGAGCTTATCGTCCACATACGGCATCAATCCTTACGTTAAATTATTGTTATGTCAAGGAAATTATAAAGAAATCTGTCAATAGCACTTATTTTGTATCTTTTCCCGGATAAAAACCACTATATATTGTGTAATGGTTAGATTAACTACACATAATTTGATTAAATATGAGACTTATAATTTTCTACAAAACCGTTTCAGAATATCACTTTCAGTGTAACTATTTTTCATCAAATAAGATACATGCGTGTATCCAAAGGATAATTTTTTTCTTGTAAATGGTATTAAAATAATTTTCGTGCCGCTAAGCAGCCGATCATTTCTGTTTTAAATTTTGTTCGGTTCAGGTTCAATCGAACTGCTTTTACGTTAAGATAAATGATGCAAGAGAAATGCCAATAATGGGGGCTTTTTATTTTTTAATAGGGTTTTTATGATTCAGATCAGCCGCCGCACAGAAAACGGACCTCCAATTTTGAGGCAACTCTAACTTTTATAATGTCAATTTACATTAAAATCAAATTTTTATGGTTTTTAAATAGTATGACCTCGGCGGAAAAATGGTTATTATGACAGACCCGGAAAAAATTAAAAGATAGATTTAACGGAGCTGTATCTAAAATGACAACTTCTACAGAGAGAAAGGGTGTGCCTTTTTGTATACGCTTATGTGAAAAAGTATACTTGATCATCGTTTCGGCCATATGTAGGGGAGGGCTTTATGCCCTCCCGAAAAACGAGTATGACGAAGGTGAGAGTCATTCTCATCTCTGGATACCGGGCTCTACGGAAAACGGGCGGGGATAAACCCCGCACCCTACGGAAAAGGCGGCCGAAACGATGATCAAGGCCAAAAAAGCATACTCCGGGCGGGAAAAATGAAGTGACCAAAGTATAATTGATTTAAGCAAAAACTACTCCGACGACCGGTATATCTTTTCAAACCTGCCCTCCGATTGAAGAGACAAAAAAAGATCCACGACATGGGGGTCAAACTGCACATCTTTTCCTGAACGAATAGTTTCAAGGACATCTTTTTGAGACATTTCTTTTCGGTATGCCCTGCCTGAAACCATGGCATCATAAGCATCTGCAACAGAAAGAATCCTTGCCAATATTGGAATTTCTTCCCCCTGCAGGCCATCCGGATATCCGGACCCGTCAAACCTTTCATGATGATGCCGGACAATCTTTTTCTCCCGGTCCCAGAGACCCAGCTGACCGATAATACTTTCCCCGATCAAAGGGTGTTCTTTGATTTTTTGATATTCTGCATCCGTAAGGACCCCGGGTTTTAACAGGATATCATCCCGAATGCCGATTTTCCCAATGTCATGGAGACGGCCAGCAAAATCGAGTACATCCACCTCTTCTTTTGAACAGCCATATGCCTTGGCAATAATAATGGCAGTGTCTTTTACACGGTTCGAATGTTCCTTGGTATAAGCGTCCCTGGCCTCTACGGTTTTAACCAGAGCAGACAGGGTAGAAAATAAATTTTCATAGATATTCTCATACAGGGCAAGATTTTCAACAAGATAGGCCGCCTGCTGAGTCATGAACGTCATGTAATACATATCTTTTTCTGAAAATAATTGATGCTCAATTGTGCTCACGGCAATTAAAACACCGAAAACTTTTTCTCTGATTTTAAGCGGGATCCCCATCAAAGATTGAATTCTATCCGACAGGCCGTGATTGGCATTTTCAACTATCAGCAGAGGGGTTTCATCAACCGCAACGTCGCGAATCAGGTTGCTTAAAGCAGAATCAAAAATCTCATTTTTGATTTCGCCTTCCACTTTATCCTCATCTGACTGGGCCTCAGAATAGTCTTTACTGCGTTGCACAGCCCCCGTAAGTTCAAACGGGGTGATAGACGATTCACAGACTGCATAAAAAACTGCGTGGCTGGCCGGGGTGATCAGGGTCGCCATTTCCGCAATATGATGCAACACTTCCGAACCGGTAGTTAAAGACATCAATTCTGTCATAATACGGTTCAGCACCCGAAGCTCTTCGACTTTTAACACCAGCTCACGGTTTAATTCTTCAAGCCGTCTTTTACTCTCCAGCTCTTTGTTGAGCAAAATATTTTTAATGAACAATTCCCGCTCTCGTAAAACGCGCTGAAGACAAATTGTCATCTGCTCCAGGTTCACGGGCTTTACTAAAAAATCAACCACACCGTTTTTTAATGTTTGGAGGGTATTATCCAGGGAAGGGTATCCGGTCATAATAACGACGGGAATCGTATTATCATACGTTCTTAAATATTCTGCAAGCTCCAGGCCATCCATTTCAGGCATGTTGATATCTGTAAAACAGCAGTCAATGATATGATTTGCTTCTTCAAACGTTATTACCGCTTCCCGACCATTTTTCGCCGTAAGGACTTGATATCCCAGATTTTGAAAATGTTCGCTGGCGATCTCGAGTATTGTTTCCTCGTCATCAACAAACAATATCGTCTTTTGGCCATCCATTTTAATCATTGCATACCCGTGAAAAATCCGAATCCGTGACAAATCACTTATACAGCAAACGTCACAGAATTAAAATTGCACCTAAGTTGAGCGATTGTCGAGGTTGCCGTATATACAAGGAAAATGCGTTGCCGCTATAGTCGTTTATGCGGTTGCGCATTTGACGCAGTAGATGCGGTGAGATCGGCAATCCCGTAGGGTTTTAAATTTTGAAACTTAAGACACGTTAACATCCTTAAATAAATACTAAAATAGTTTTTTCAAAATTTAAAACGCTCGATTTGGATTGTATTAAAGATCCATTATTCATGATTTTTTGTCAAGTTTTAACCGGTCAGCAACCTGTATTACCTTGAAAACAAGCTCAAAGATGTTTATGTTATTTTTCACATTTTTTATTATTGAACCGATATAGCGAAACAACCAACAATATAAGGAGATAAACTTTATGCCGATGTCAGATAACTTTAAAAAAAGACTTTTACCGGATCTGACAGACATTGTTACACATTTTGGGACCCCGTTTCATATATACGATGAAGCCGGTATTATAGATACCGGAATAGCACTAAAAAATGCGTTCTCAGGTATTGACGGATTTATGGAATACTTTGCAGTGAAAGCGTTGCCCAATCCAAGCATCCTGTCAATTATACAAGAAATGGGGTTTGGATTTGACTGCAGTTCCATCCCGGAGCTTGTCTTAAGCCGCCAGCAGGGAGCCTCCGGTGATAAAATTATTTTCACTTCAAATAATACAACAGATGAAGATTTCACGGCAGCACTTTCTGACGGCGGCTGTATCCTGAACCTTGATGATATTTCTCTGATTCCCAAACTCCCTGTAATCCCGGAACTTATCTGTTTTCGCTATAATCCTGGGCCCCGCCGAACCGGAAATGATATCATCGGAAATCCAATAGAAGCCAAATACGGAGTCAGTCACGATCAGATATTAGATGCCTACCGGCAAATGGCCGAATTGGGGAGCACCCGTTTCGGCCTTCATACCATGCTGGCTTCCAACGAACTCAACTATTCATATATTGTTGAAACCACCCGGATGCTGCTGAAGTTAACCCAATGGCTGTCAGCAGAACTCAACATCCGTTTCGAATTTATTAATATCGGCGGCGGCCTGGGAATTCCCTACCGACCGGAAGACTCCCCGCTGAATCTGGATGAAATGAGCAGACAAATAAATACATTGTTTGATGATTACCGGTCCAGAAACGAATATGCGCCAAAATTATTTATGGAAAGCGGACGCTTCATGACAGGCCCCCATGGCGCATTGGTCACAAAAGCCATTAACCGCAAAGATATTTACCGAAAGTATGTTGGTGTTGATGCGTGTATGTCCGCATTGATGCGACCGGGTATGTATGGGGCCTATCATCACATAGATGTGTTGGGCAAAGATCCGACAAAAGTTCCCACCGAAAAAGTCGATGTTGTCGGCTCCCTTTGTGAAAACATTGACAAATTTGCCGTTGAACGGGATCTCCCGGAAATTGAAAGCGATGATATCCTCATCATTCATGATACCGGTGCCCATGGTCATGCCATGGGATTTAACTATAATGCCAAAATGCGGCCCCAGGAACTGCTGCTTCGACAAGATGGATCAGTGGAACTGATCAGAAGAGAAGAGACCATGGCAGACTACTTTTCCACATTATCCTTTGAAAAGAATATTTTGAAAAAGTAAAAATCCTGACCCAGAGGGCCAGGCATTGGGTTAAGCCCAAAGGGCATGGTCTACTAAATTGATGATACCAATACTCAATTTTCATAATCTTAATCATCATCATAATCTTAATCTGT
>JAQIBZ010000635.1 GCA_027858815.1 Desulfobacteraceae bacterium | reverse complement strand
GAGCTTGGGATGCGCCCGGTTTTTCACCAAATCACAAAACGGGTGACCGGTCATCTTTTTATCAGTGTTTTGGCTTACCATTTAGTTCACAGTATCCGTTACCGATTGAAAAAGGAGGAAATAAACAGCAGTTGGTCTGACTTGAGAAAACAACTCACCGGTCAAAATCGAGTAACCGTTTCCATGCAGTGCCGAAATGATAATGTTGTGCATATAAGAAAAAGTACACGACCTGAATCACGACAACAGAAAATCTATTCTGCTTTGGGGTTATGCTCTCTGCCTGGCAGAACGATCAAAACAATTATCAAGAAAATAAACAAAAGTAGTGCCATAACGAAGATTTTAAAAATGTAACAATCTGTAATTATAACGTTTATTTTTTTTACTCAAAAAGATGGGGTAAGCAAAAAGCAGGAGAAAGTCATGCATAAAAAACATTGGGTTCTTTGCGGATAAAAAATAACCCTTTCGAATTTATGCATGACTGTTCCTGACCCGTCATTCATTCCGAAAGACTACTTCAACACACTGAGGACATAGGAAATATTGTTTGTCACACCACCGTACGAGAATGGCGATCCAAAAGTATAACCGTCTTCTGCCGGGATCTCAAAATCCGAAGTTTCACCGCCGGAAAGAAATGTATTCACAAAGGGGGGATCATCCGGGCAGTAAGTTGTTTTTATAGAGTTAAAATCCGGCGTCTGGGACAACTGCAGCGTCTGTGCCCCCTGATCATCCGTCACAAGTTTGCCTGTAAAGGTAAACGTAACCGTCCCTTCGGTGACTGTCGTACAATCATCTACGGTACCGTGTCCTGTAACGACAAAGGTTGAGGATCCTTCAACATCCGCGGTTCCGCTGACATTATCCGTATTTTTGACGCTGATGGGAACCGTACCGCTATAAGTGAAATAATCAGAAAAATCATCCGCCACCATTGTCTGATCAAACGTAATACTCAGATTATACTGACCCGCTGCCACCGCAATCGGCGTCTCCCGTTCAATCGTATAACTGGTGCCGAACTCACATCCCACATAAAACGCCCGGACCACGGAATTGGCATTACCTGCCGTGAATGTTGCGGTTGCTGTTCCACTGCTGTTGGTTGTTGTATTCCCCGGATTAATCTCCCCAGGGCCGGACTGGATGTCAAAGGTAACATCTTTTCCAATCAGTGGAACGCCGGCACAGCTTAATGAGGCCTCAACCGACGTGCTTTCACCTTCTGACAGAATCGCCTGATCAGCCATTATTAGAAAATCCGGTTCTGTACACTTATAATGAATGGTCACTGTAATCCGGACGTATCCGTCCAGACTGTGCCCCTTGCTGATGTCATAAGTGTAATCCACCATCATCAGCGGCGCATCCGAATAGTCGGATGTTTCCGTTTCACCACTGGTCCAGGAATCTTCATCCTTTTCGCCATTGATTTCATATTCCAGCAAAAAAAACATGCCACACGCTTTATAACACTCATTATTTTTTGCGGTTATATCATTCATAACGTTGTTCTCGTTCTGAAACCAGGCGGTGAAATCGTTCTCGAACTGCTCAATTGTACCCCCATAAATCAAATCCTCGATGGCCCAGCCACCGTATTCACTGAAATGCGTGACGTCCGCGAAAAAAGACATGCCGTTGTCCGCCACAGTGGCGATAAACGCTGTCTGCTCCCAGATTTGCTCTGATTCGTTCCAGTAGAGAAGGGGAAATTTGGTACGGGGTTCCATATACTCTGAAACCGGGACGGTCACCATTACCGGCTGGCTGAAGGTTAGGCCGTCGGGTTCAAGCTTAACCGCTCCCCGCATCTCCAGAATGGGCGCAACTCCCTGGGGAAGTTCGTCGTTGTTCTGATAAGAAGAGATCGATATATCGTAAGTTTCGGATAGTGCGCCGGGCGGAATAGATACTTTCGCCCCATTCGTATCTTCAACAACCCCTCCGTTTATTCCAATCGTTGTCGATACATCATCATTTTCATCTCCATCTCCACCGTCGCCACCTCCTCCTCCACATGCAACTGCAAAAAAGCAAGGCAGCATTATCAGGATTATCAGTCTGAAAAGCTTTAATGATAGTCTCATTCTAATTGATCTCATGATCTGACTCCTTCAGCAATTTGAGTAATAGTCAAAATGCCAATAAACAAAAAAAACCGATCATGTTTTCATGAGCGGCTTATAAAATCTGGACAAGAGGATCTTTCCCTGTGTCGTGCCTGACTGGAACCGCGTCTCGCCGTCATAATCCGGTAAACAGGGACAAAAGAGAATCAAAAAGGATAAAACACGTTGTGACTTCATCGTACCGCCTTAATAGTCTGAAAGCTGAATTACAGGTATCACCTCAAATATTCAGAGGTACTGTTTGTATTTTCATTTACTAAGGAGCTCTGATAGAAACCCTAAATTTACAACTTATTACTATTTTTTACATACGCCCACACTTTTATCAAGTAGAAAAAATGACACACAGAAAACCGCAAAAAAATGTCAAACGGGAACACATCCTCAGGCACAAAGCCCATCGGTTGGTAAAAAATCCTGTCTGGGTTCCTTGCCCGAACCGATTCCGTCAGCTGACTAAATCCGTGCGCCCACCATTTTGGCAAGGGATTGGGCCATATTGTCCAGCATCGCTTCATCCGGAATGGCAATTGTCATCTTCAATTCGCCGTCATCATCTCTTTCAAGGCAGTCCAAAAGCTTTGTTTTAAAGGCACCTGCCAGCGCGTCTGTTTTTTCAGATTCTTCTTCAGCAGAAAACATTTCACCGATAAAGGCAAAGGCCGCTCCCATAAGTTGGCCTCCGGCTTTGGCAATCTT
>JAQIBZ010000610.1 GCA_027858815.1 Desulfobacteraceae bacterium | reverse complement strand
AGAAACATTCGAGGACAAGCTTAGCCGGAATCTATGCTCGGAATAGCACATAACTGGATTCCCGATAGAAACATTCGGGAATGACAAACCTGCTTTGGCCGAAACGATGATCAAGGCCTACTTTTGTTTATGGTCGATGCCTCTGATCCGGCTTTTCGATCTCAATTGGCTGTGACGCAATCGGTTCTGAAAGAGATCGGTGGTGAAGAAATTCCAAGCCGGCATCATAAATGAATCCTATGACGAAACAGGAACGGAAGTAACATTTAAGACTTCCCCGGAAACATTAACCTGGTTACAAAAAAAGATGGATTAAACAATAGAAAGGCATTTTTGAAGTGAACAATCTAATTATTACACATCCGGGCTCAGCACATTTTGATGAGTTTTTTGCCATATCCCTTTTATTAGCCGTCAATAATGATGTCGATTATACGATAGAACGCCGGCACCCCACAGAAGAGGAACTGGCAAATCCTGAAATCTGGGTGATTGATGTGGGCATGAAGCTTGAACCCGACCTGAAAAATTTTGATCATCATCAAAGTGCTGACACCCCCGCAAGCTTTATTCTGGTGGCTGACCATTTAGGCCTTACGGCCACACTCAGCATTACACCCTGGTGGGAATTCAAAGATAAATTTGATCGTTTCGGCCCCTTTAAAATTGCGCGTGAGCTGGGTATTGAAAACCTCCTGCCCTTTATCAACCCGATTGAAGACTGGTTTCTTGAACTGTTTAAGCAAAATCCCGGTGAGGTTTACCCCCTGATGCGCGCATTCGGCCAACACGTAATTACGGGTGCCAGGGCCCTCTCTTCGAAGTTTGAATTCTGGGCAAATTCCGAACGCTGTATTGTAAAAAATAAAACCGTACTGATTGGCCTGACGAATGATTCAACCGGTTCACAACGGTACAGCAGCCGGATGAATCCGCCTGCTGAAATTTCTGTTAGTTATGACGGTCGTGATGAAGGCTGGCGACTGGCAAGGATAAATGATGCTATGGGCGTGGATTTTTCTAAACTGGAAGGCGATGAAAAAATAAAATTTGCGCACAAAACAGGATTTATTGCCAAGACAAAACAAAGAATACCCCTAAGCGAGGTTCTGAAACTGGTTGAAAAGGCTATCGCAGATTAATGTGCGACGTCGCAGGAACGGCTGAGAAATAAAAAAAAGGGGAACCACTTACGGCACCCCTTTTTAAAACAACTCCGAACAGTTTCTAAGTCTGATACTTAAATGACACCTTCACCGTTGCCCGGTATAACACCACCTTGCCTTCTTCAATTTTCATGTCCAGATCTTTGACTTCAGCAACCCGGGTATCTCTTAGTGATTGGGCTGCAGTTTCCACAGCTGTTTTTGCTGCATCTTCCCAGGATGTTGGACTGGTTCCTACCATTTCAATAAATTTGTAAACGCTACCGCTCATAATCGCCTCCTTACTTTTAAAAAGATTAACGTGTTGTTCAGCGTTGTTGAGCTTGAAGATACCGGTGAGGTCAGGGAGAGGAAACGGGAGAGTCAATTTGTGGTCAATTTGAAATCACGGATGCTGATTATTTGCAGAATACTACAAAGACAATCCAGTGTCTATAAGTTTATTTTCCACATGAATCAGGCTTAAAGACTTACAAATTAAATTTTGCACCCTGCCCTTGCATTGTAGCAGGGGTATGATTATAATTTTATAATGATGAAAATACACAATGACAAAATACCCAATCCAAAAGAGATTGAAAAAGAAATTGGCGATTTTCTGAGCAAAAAATATGGTGATCAGGTAAAAATGATCTCCCCCATTGTTATGCCGATGGCAGAGCCCTCAGAAACCGATGATTTTTCAAATAAAAAAACCAATCCCCTTAACTTTGACTTAAAGCCTGAAGAACTGATTGCTTATCTGGATCAGTATGTAATCAAGCAGGATATGGCCAAACAAGTTTTAGCTACCAAGGTATGTACCCATTTTAATCGGATTAAATATCAGAAATCGCCTGAAGGAGAACACTTAAACATCTCCGGCGGAATAAAAAACAATGTCCTGATGCTTGGGCCAACCGGTGTCGGTAAAACCTATATTATAAAACTGATTGCCAACAAATTAGGCGTACCTTTTGTAAAGGGAGATGCAACCAAGTTCAGCGAAACCGGCTATGTGGGCGGTGATGTGGAAGATCTGGTCCGGGATCTGGTCCGGGAAAGTGATAATGATATCGACTTGGCGGAATGCGGTATTATATATATTGACGAGATCGACAAAATAGCTTCCAGCAGCAACCTGATCGGCGCAGATGTTTCCAGAACCGGTGTTCAGAGAGCCCTGCTAAAACCCATGGAGGAAACAGATGTTGAGCTGAAAGTGCCCCATGATCCCATCTCAATGATCCAGGAAGTGGAACAATTTCGAAAAACCGGCAAACGGGAAAAACGCTCGATTAACACCAAAAATATTTTATTTATCATGAGCGGCGCTTTTTCCGGTTTAGACGACATTATCAAAAAAAGGACCACCTCTCAAGGAATCGGTTTTGGCGTTTCCCAGAAAACCGCGCTGCCAAAATCAGATATTATCAAGCAGGTAAAATCTGAAGATCTGATCAGCTACGGATTTGAATCAGAGTTTGTGGGACGTCTCCCGGTAAAAGCCGTTTTTGAACGTCTCTCAGAAGAAGACCTGCTGAAAATCCTGCACACACC
This sequence comes from Desulfobacteraceae bacterium, assembly GCA_027858815.1. GTDB lineage: Bacteria > Desulfobacterota > Desulfobacteria > Desulfobacterales > Desulfosalsimonadaceae > SURF-3. Next base: position 7,287 of record JAQIBZ010000610.1, on the reverse strand, counting down.
GAATAATCCGGTGCTGCTCAATAAAAAACTTGATTTTGCAACATACGGCATTGATATCCGCTTTTCAAACGACGTTCTGAAACTGCTGGCTGAAAAGGCGTATACTGAGAATACGGGTGCCAGGGGCCTGGTCAGTGTCATTGAGCAGATCTTAATCCCCTTTGAAACAAAACTGCCGTCGACAACCATTAAACGCTTTCCAGTCGCCGTATCGGTTATTAAAGATCAGGAACACACCTTAACCACTTGGCTGACTATGAGAGACGACGACCAGCGTCTGGAAAATTTTAACGCAATTGCCGCCGAAAACAAGCAGTCTATCATCAATTATTTAAATGATAATCGCGTCAATATTACCAATCAGTACAATCTGCCGTTATCCGATTATCGTATCGATAAAATATCGGAGTATTACTGTAACCATGTAACGGAAATCGGCAATGCGGTTAAAAAAATTAAATCCTTTTATGATAAAATAAAAAAAATTGAATTAGACTTTTACAGCAAACATGATATTAACATCGTACTGGAAGAAGATGCGGTTGATGCTATTCTGGAACAACTGGCAAGCGGCTCCGTGGACATTAAAGATGTTTATGAAAAAATATCCGCTGATTTTGAATACGGTTTTAAGCTGATCAGGGAAAAGACCCGGCGTAATCGTTTTTTCCTGTCAAAAAAAGCACTGGGCAATCCGGAAAATTTTTTAAACCAAATTATTAAAACAGAATTTAATAAAAAGGATCTCCAGGAAACGTATTCGTTAAACGAGTCAAATTTAGAAACAAGCAATTAAAATCAAGCTAAAGCATTAAAATATAAATAAATATTAAAATATAAAGAAATACTTATTAACCCATACAGGCAATAATTTACAAATATGTGATTTCATTATTCGGCCATGCGATTACGGCGTACTCACGGTACGCCTTAATATTATTATAATCGGCATTTTGTTATCTCAAATATTTTTATTCCTGTTAAATACCATTTTGGAGTAACCACAAAGCCATATGATTGGAATATCCAAGCTATACTGCGGCACCGTCGAGCCCTCAGATGCACTTCGTTACAACCGTCAGTCAAAAGACCTACCATCTCACCTCCTCCAGTTTTCCATTGATAAAAATCCGGTGGTTGTCTGGAATATTACCCGGCAATGCAACTTAAAATGCATTCACTGCTATGCTCAGGCAAAAGCCAATCTTCAGGAAAACGAATTGACCACCGAACAAGGCAAACAAGTCATTGATGATCTGGCTTCCATGGGCGTCCCGGTGCTTCTTTTTTCCGGCGGCGAACCCCTGATGCGGAAAGATCTCCCGGAACTTGCCGAATATGCTGTCCAAAAAGGGATGCGCGCGGTGATCTCCACCAACGGAACACTCATTGACCGGGATACCGCCCGTACACTGAAAAAAATTGGTTTGTCTTATGTCGGGATCAGCCTTGACGGCACAAAGGACATTAATGACAAGTTCAGAGGTGTCGACGGCGCTTATGACGCGGCACTGGAAGGTATTAAGAACTGCCAGGAGGCAGGCATTAAGGTGGGTCTGCGGTTTACTATCAACCGGTTCAATGTGGATAAAATTCCGGCCCTGTTTGACATTCTGGAAGAACGGGAGATTCCCCGGATCTGTTTTTATCATCTGGTGTATGCCGGCAGAGGATCGGAACTGGTCAAGGATGACCTCTCGCTGGAAGGCTCCCGAAAAGCCGTTGATCTTATTATTGATCGAACCAAACGTCTGCATGATATGGGCAAGGAAAAAGAAGTCCTGACCGTCGATAACCATGCGGACGGACCATATATTTACCTGCGCCTCCTCAAAGAAGATCCCGCACGTGCTGCAGAAGTCATGGAACTGCTTAAAATGAACGAAGGAAATAATTCCGGGCGGGGAATCGGATGCATCAGCTGGGATGGCGAAGTTTACGCGGATCAGTTTTGGCGGCACCACAGTTTCGGGAACGTCAAAGATCGGCCATTTTCAGAAATCTGGACCGATTTGTCTGAACCGTTGATGAAAAAATTAAAAAATAAAAAAGAATATGTCACCGGCCGATGTGCCGACTGCCGCTGGTTAAGCATCTGCGGCGGGAACTTCAGAGTTCGGGCCGAAGCAACCACCGGTGATATCTGGGCGCCTGATCCGGCGTGTTATCTAACGGACGAGGAAATTTCCGGCCCCAAAATATGACGGCTTCGTAAAAAGCTTAACGGCTATTTTAACTTTGGGTTGCGCTGCATCTTTTGTGGCTTTATAACACGAAAGGATTTTCCCAGACAGGACTCAGGGTTTGCGCGCCTTGCCAATTACATAAGACTGGTAAGCTTTTGTACTTTGCCGTCACCAGAGATTTTATAAAACTTTCAAGATGTGGGAATAAAAAATGCTTTTTCCGGATTATCGAGCAAGACGACTGAGACAAAATTCCGCCTTTCGGCGCATGGTTCGTGAAACCAGCCTTTCTGTGGACGACCTGGTGCTTCCACTGTTTGCCGTCAGCGGAAAAAACATTAAAAATCCGATCCCTTCCATGCCCGGGCAGTTTCACCTGTCCGTTGACAATATGATCAAAACCGCCAAAGAGGCTCATGAACTCGGTATCCCCGCAATCATGCTTTTCGGCTTGCCTGAAAAAAAAGATCCATTAGGAACCCGTGCCTATGCCAAAGACGGCATTGTTCAGCAGGCCGTCCGCACCATTAAAAACAAGGTGCCTGAAATCACCATCATCACGGATGTCTGCCTGTGCCAGTATATGGATCATGGCCACTGCGGCATCGTTGAAAAAGGCATTATCGAAAATGATGCCACTTTAGACCTTCTGGCGCGAACGGCACTTTCCCATGCAAAAGCCGGTGCAGATATGGTGGCCCCGTCAGATATGATGGATGGTCGCGTTGGTGCACTGCGGGAAGCATTGGATGACAATCAGTTTGAAAATACACCCATCATGTCCTATGCCGCCAAATACTGCTCAGCATATTATGGACCGTTCCGGGAAGCAGCCCATTCGGCACCCCAGTTCGGCGACCGGCGGACCTATCAGATGGACCCGGCCAACAGCCTGGAAGCCATCCGGGAAGTCACCATGGACGTTGAGGAAGGTGCAGACATTATTATGGTCAAACCAGCCCTCTCCTACATGGATATTATTTCCCGCATTCGGGATGAAATCGATCTTCCGGTAGCGGCATATAACGTCAGCGGTGAATATTCAATGATTAAAGCCGCAGAGAAAATGGGATGGATCGACGGACCCAAAGTAATGATGGAAACACTGCTTTCCATTAAACGGGCCGGTGCAAAGATCATTATGACATATTTCGCTATGGATGCGGCAAAAGAAATCAATAGGAGTTAACAAACTGTGACCTCACCAACACCAGCACACCCGGCCAAGCACACGGCCAAGCACACGAACGGACATTCAAAAAATATTTCCGGAGATCCTAAAAATGCCACATTACGTCTGGTTGCCTGGGAAACCACGCGCAACTGCAATTTAAACTGTGCCCATTGCCGCGCATCTGCAACCACAGGCCCTTACAGCGGCGAACTTGATACGCAGGCTTCTTTCAGACTTCTGGACCAGATTGCCGAACTCGGCCAGCCCATTATAATCCTCACCGGCGGCGAACCCCTGTTGCGGCCCGACATCTTTGAAATTGCCCAATATGGAACAGATAAAGGGCTGCGCATGGTGATGGCACCCAACGGTACACTTATCACGGACGAAAATGCAAAAAAAATGGTTGAATCCGGTATCCAGCGCATCAGCATCAGTATAGACGGCACCACCAAAGAACGCCATGATAATTTCAGAGGGGTTGACGGGGCCTATGAAGGCGCCATGCGCGGTATTGCCGCCGCCAAAAAAGCCGGCATCGAATTTCAGATCAACACCACCATCTCTAAGCTCAACTATGACCAGATCCCGGATATTTTAAAACTGGCTGAAAATTTAGGGGCCGTTGCCCTGCACATATTCCTTTTGGTACCCACTGGTCGCGGAAAGTACATCATTGACCAGGAAATCTCAGCAGAAGAATATGAATCCACCTTAAACTGGTTTTATGACCAGAGAGATAAAACCAAGCTTCAGCTGAAAGCCACATGCGCACCCCATTATTATCGAATTCTGAGACAGCGCGCCAAAGCAGAAGGAAAATCGGTGACGGTTGACTCCCACGGTCTGGATGCTGTTACCCGGGGCTGTCTGGGCGGTACGGGATTTTGTTTCATCTCCCATACCGGCGTTGTGCAGCCGTGCGGATTTCTGGATCTTAATTGCGGTGATGTGACCAAACAATCATTTGCCGACATCTGGAAATCTTCCGAGATATTTAACAATCTCCGTAATTACAACAATCTGGAAGGCAAATGCGGGGCCTGCGAATACAAAGCGGTTTGCGGCGGATGCCGGGCACGGGCGTATGAAGCCACAGGTAATTATCTGGCGGAAGAACCCCTTTGCTCATACCAGCCGAATCAATCCCAGCCGATTCAACCAAAGGCCTGATGAATGAAAATCAAAGCAATCTATCTGCCGCAAATGGCCAATTTCTGTTACATGATTGGTGATGAGGCCACCCAGACCTGCGCGGTCATTGATCCGGCATTTGATCCCCAGAAAATTTTAAACATTGTTAATGATGCCGGGTACACCATCACCCATGTCATCAATACCCACGGACATTCGGATCACACCTCCGGAAACGCAGCGATTATTGAAGCAACCGGCGCCCAGCTCTGTATTCATAAATCCGATTCAGAACAGGTTACCCGCCTGCTGACCCGCGTATTATCCCGGTTTATGGGCGGCAAGGGCTCGCCCAAAGCCAGCCGCATTTTAGAGGACAATGACATCATCACCCTCGGCGAAACTGAACTGAAAGTGCTTCATACGCCGGGACATACGCCCGGCTCCATCTGCATTTATGCAGAAGGCCATGTCTTTACCGGCGATACTTTGTTTGTACAGGCTGTGGGGCGCACCGACCTGCCCGGCGGTTCATCAAAACAATTGCTGACCTCTGTCCATGAAAAAATCTATACACTGCCGGAAGACACCAAAGTATGGCCCGGGCATGATTATGGCCCCTCGCCTTCTTCAACGGTTGCAGCGGAAAAACAAAACAACCCGTTTACGTAAAAAAAACAGGTGATCCGATAAAAAGTCAAATTCAGATGGCAAAGAAAAAAGTTTCACCAAATTTTAAAAATTGGCAAGGCGCACAAATTCAGAGGAATGAGGCGTAGCTTGCCTACTCCGCAGTGACGAAGAATGCAGTGCAACACAAAATTTGGACTTTTTGCGAAGCCATCATAAAAGGGACAAAAATGAACAAACAGATGCTGAAAATCTATCCCCCTGATCTTTCGACAAAACTGACCTGTCCCCTGTTCATGGCGCCGGTGGAAGCCGGATTCCCCTCCCCGGCCGAAGATTATATCGAAGGTCAGCTTGATCTGAACAAACACCTGATCAAGCATCCGGCCGCCACTTTTTTTGTCCGGGCAACCGGCAAGTCCATGATCAATGCAGGCATTTTCCCCAATGACATCCTGATTGTGGACCGTTCCCTGGAACCGGCTGACAAAAAAGTAGTCATTGCCGTGGTCAATGGCGAACTCACGGTAAAACGTTTTCGACAAATCGATGGCCATGCAATGCTCATGCCGGAAAACGAAGCGTATAATGAGATTGAACTCACTGACGGCATGGACTGTGAAATCTGGGGAGTAGTTGTCCATGTTGTTCATTCGTTTTAGGGTAAGCATTCACAGGGCACCGCACCTGCTTTGTTCCCGGGCACTTGAAGTACGACGAGTACGTCTTCGTGCCCGGCGCCTCGCATTTGCGGCACCCTGTAAATGCTTACAGGTCAGTGGTTTATAAAAAATTGATAATTTTGACCCTGTGAACGGGTACGTTTTAGGTAATAAGGTCGAAGGCTGAAGGATTAAACCCAATGAAGTCTATGTTCGCACTGGTGGACTGCAATAACTTCTATGTATCCTGCGAGCGGGTTTTTAACCCGAAGCTTGCGCATCGGCCCGTGATTGTCCTTTCAAACAATGACGGCTGCGCAGTTGCCCGTTCCGAAGAAGCCAAAGCCATCGGCATTAAAATGGGCGCGCCGGCATTTAAAATCCGACACCTGATCAACGCTCACCATGTTGCCGCTTTCTCATCCAACTATGCCCTTTACGGGGACATGTCCCGACGCGTCATGCAGACCCTGTCCCGATTTACAGATCAACTGGAAATATATTCCATTGACGAAGCATTCCTGAAATTATCCGGACGGCGGCAAAATTCCCTGACGGATTATGGAGAGAACATCTGCACAACCGTTTTTCAATGGACCGGCCTCCCGGTTTCCATGGGCATTGCACCAACCAAAACCCTGGCAAAAATCGCCTGCCGGCTGGCAAAAAAATCAGCCCTTAAAAATCTCAGGCAGCAAAACCATACCCCAAAAAACCATAACCGGACAAATCGTGCGCTGGAATTAACCGATACTTCGAATATCGAAAAAGCGCTTGAACAGATTGCCATTGAAAATGTCTGGGGTATCGGCCGGCAATATGCCACCCGCCTTCACAAGTACGGAATCACGACTGCCCTTGCGCTGTCCCGTACTGATGAACAATGGATACAGAAATTAATGGGAATTAACGGTGTCCGGACCGTAAAAGAGTTGCAGGGTATTCCCTGTTATCTGCTCGAAAATCAGCCGTCCCCCAGAAAAGGCGTTACCGTATCCCGAACCTTTCACACGGAACTCGACTGCTTTGACGATCTGAAAACCGCGATTACAGCCTATACTTCCCGGGGCGCTGAAAAACTAAGGACTCAGAAAGCGGCGGCCAACATGATACTCGTATTTGCGACAACCAACCGCTTTAAATCCCATTACAATTTTTATACCGCAACCGCACACCTGCCGATTCCTACCAATGACACACCGGAACTGATTCATTATGCGGATCAGTGCCTGCGGCAAATCTATAAACCCGGCATTCTGTTTAAAAAAGCAGGCGTTATCTTCAAGGATATTGTCTGTGAGTCCCCGATACAGACGGGTCTTTTTGACACACGCAACCGGAAGCGATCCCAAAGCCTCATGCGTTCCATTGACACGATTAATTCGGAAATGGGCAAAAATACGATCAGATACGCTTCAACCGGCCTGGTTCCAGATCAGAAATGGCAACCACTTTCCCGGCAATGCTCTCCGGCATACACTACCAACTGGAATCATCTTCC
>JAQIBZ010000600.1 GCA_027858815.1 Desulfobacteraceae bacterium | reverse complement strand
CTGTGTTTATTCGACAAATAATCCGCAATAAAATTAAATATGAGTGTAAACAAAAACAAAACCATACCCGTGGCAAACAACGCATGGTAGTGATCCCCCCGAAACGGTGCTTCCGCCATTTCCGCAGCAATACTTGCCGGCATGGGCCGAACCGGATCAAAAATGGATGACGGCACCATGGCTGCGCCGCCGGCAACCATTAAAACCACCATGGTTTCACCGATGGCCCGGGACATCCCCAGGATAATGGCTGTACTCAGCCCGGACAGGGATGCGGGAAGGACCACCCGGACGATGGTCTCCCAATGGGTAGCACCAAGTGCCAGGGAAGCTTCTTTCAATTCAATGGGAACGCTGGTGATGGCATCTTCGGAAATGGTGCAGATGGTGGGTACCGACATGAATGCCAGCATCAGAGACGCGTTAAACAGATTTAAGCCGGTGGGAATGTCAAACACATCCTGCAAAAACGGGGCCACCACCACCATGCCGAAAAAACCGATGACCACCGACGGTAAAGATGCTAAAAGTTCCACCATGGGCTTTGCAATCTCTTTTACCCGCGCAGTGGCGATTTCGGCCAAATAGATGGCCGTCATAACACCTAACGGAATGGCAACTGCCGCAGAACATAATGTGACCAACAGTGATGCGGCAATCAGCGGGAAAATGCCAAAATCCGGGGGATCTGATGTGGGATACCAGTAATCACCAAACAGGAAATCCTTAACTGACACCAGCCCAAAAACAGGCATTCCCTCCCTGAATAAAAAAAACAGTATCATACAGAGAATGGCAATGGAGACAAATGCGAACATAAAAAAAATGGTCTCAATACCCCGGTCTTTTATCTGACGTTTCTTATTCATCTTTTTTCCTGATTAGGTTTAATTAAAAAAAAGTTGATCCAATGGCAAAGTAAAAAGTTTCAAGTTTAAGGCGCGCAAGTCCTGAGGAGCGAGGCGTACGAATGTACGTTGAGTGACGAAGGAAGCAGCGCAACGCAAAAATTGAACTTTTTCCGAAGCCATTAGTACAGAGGGACATACCCGGCATCGGCAACAATCTTCTGCCCTTTGGCCGGATGCATGACAAAATTGATAAACTTTAAGGTCATGCCTGTAGGCCATCCCTTGGTGAACATATAAAGGACACGGCTGACAGGGTATGCCCCGGACATGGCGCTTTCAGCAGAAGCAGCCACACCATTGACTGTTATTGCTTTTAAATCTTTGTTTAAATAGCTTAACCCAACGTATCCAACCGCGTAACTGTTTTTGGCTACCGCCTGGGCCACTGCACCGTTTGATGCCTGGAGCAGTGCGCCAGGGTATACTCTTTCTTTTTTCATAATAAGTTTTTCCCAGACTTCATAAGTTCCGGAAGACGTATCTCTGGAAATTACAACGATTTTTTTATCCGGGCCGCCCAGTTCTTTCCAGTTTTTTATCTTGCCCTGATAAATTTCTTTCAGCTGTTCTAATGTGAGGTTGCCAATCGGATTTGACTGGTGAACGACCGGTACAATACAATCATAGGCGACACCGAAAGGAACCGGATAAACACCTTTTTCAACGGCAAGCGCCACTTCTTTGTCCTTTATAAAACGGGACGCATCGGCAATATCGGTTGTACCGTCAATAATGGATTTAATCCCGTTACCGGAACCGCCGCCGGAAACAGAGACATTCACATCCGGGTGAACTTTCATGAAAGCTTCCGCTGCTTTCTGGGCAATGGGAAGTACGGTGGTGGAGCCTTTGATTTCAAGATTCTCCGCCCAGGCACCGGTTGCCAGACACAAAACAGACACGAAAACGATAATTGCTTTTAAAAAATTGATCTTCATTGGTTAATTTCTCCTTTTTTTGATAATGTTGTTTAATTGTTTAATAATTTTGCTCAGCTATTTATTCAATTTACATTCGCTAAATGCGTTCTTAAGTCAGAAAAATATAAATTTCTAATTTTAAAATAAAATTTCAAAATAAAATCTTTTCTGTTATTTTAAGATAACTGATAATAAGCCTCGAATTTGACGATTGTGTTACGAACAACCGAAAATACAATGACATTAAATGTCACCCAATTGTCACACAACTTACATCGGATCGTGATGTTTTATAGATAGTTAGCCTTATATTATTAAACAAATAAGGGAAAACGGGTATATAAAATGACAAAAACGATACTGATCGTTGAAGATGAAAAAGATATTCTGAACCTGATTGAGTGGCATTTGCGCGCAGAGGAATATGAAGTCGTTAAGGCAGATGATGGCATAAAAGGGTTGGAACTGGCAACTAAAAACCTTCCGGATCTGATTGTGTTAGACCTCATGCTGCCGGGCATGGATGGGTTGAATGTCTGCAAGGCTTTGAAGAAAAACCCGAAAACAGAGAACATTCCGGTGGTGATGCTGACCGCCAAAGGTGAGGAAGTCGACCGGATTGTCGGTCTGGAACTGGGCGCTGATGATTATATGGTCAAGCCGTTTTCTCCCCGGGAACTAACCCTTCGCGTTCGGGCGATTCTTAAACGATTTGATCAAAAGCCGGACGCTTCTGAAGAAACAAGACTGAAATACCGGGATCTGCTGATTGATACGGATAGCTACAGAGTCTGGGTCCGGGAACAAGAAATTTCCCTGACAGTGACGGAATTCAAACTTCTGCTGGAACTGCTCCAGAATAAAGGAAGAGTGAGGACCCGGGATCAACTTTTAGATCGCGTATGGGGTTACCATTTTGACGGATATGCCAGGACCGTGGACACGCATGTACGGCGCCTCAGGCAAAAAATCGGTGAGGAATATGCAGACGCCATTGAGACGGTGCGGGGTATTGGGTACAGGTTCAAGGAATAAAATATGAAATCAATTCGTTTCAGAACACAACTCATGCTGTCTTTTTGGCTTGTCGTCATTCTGGCTCTTTGCATTCCGGCATACTACATGTACCAGACACTTGAAAAAGACATATATAAAGAAGCCAATGCCAATGCATTCACCCAGTTGAACTTTATCCATTGGCAGCTTCAGGAAAAATCTGTTTTTGAAAATAACCAGGACCTTGACCAATGGTGTAAAAAAGTCGGCAGACAGCTGGATTACCGGATTACCGTTATTGCCGCTGGCGGCCGCGTAATCGCAGATTCCGATGTCGCATATGATCGGATTGCAGCTCTGGATAATCATGCCGGTCGGGAAGAAATTATCAATGCCAGAAAATCAGGACAGGCATCAAACATCCGTTACAGCATAACGCTTGGACGAAAACTGATTTATGCGGCAAAAAACATCAACCTGGCCAATGCCCCGTCCGGTGTCCTCAGGATTGCGATCCCGTTGTCTACCGTGGAGTCCCGACTGGAATATTTCAGCCGCCAGTTCTGGGGAATCCTGTTAGTCATTTTTATCTTTTCCACACTGCTCAGCTTATTTCTGGCAAGACGGCTGGAAAAACCGATACTTGACATAATTCTGGCCGCCACCGCCATTGGCGAAGGAGATTACGAAAAAAAACTGGATATTGAAACCGGTGTCGAATTTTCTCAGCTTTCTGCCGGTATCAACGACATGTCAGGTAAAATCCAGCAAAACATACAACAGATCATTGAACAAAAACAGGAACTGGAAGCCGTATTGGAAGGCATGGTCGAAGGCGTCATGCTGCTGGACAAACACGGCAAAATAAAAGCCACTAACGAGGCGCTGACCTGGATCGCCAAATGTGTGCCGTCGTGCGTGGGACGACGCCCCATGGAAGTATTTTTAAATCCGGAAATTCAACAGGCCTGCAACCAGGTTCTGGAAGGAACCGATGCGATCAAACTGAAAGTGGCAATGGACAATGAAACTGTTTACGAAGTCAACCTGGTCAATATTCCCGAAGGCGGCGCAGTGGTTGTTTTCCATGACATCAGTGAGCTGGTCCGCCTTGAAAAAATCCGCCAGGATTTTGTTGCCAATGTTTCCCATGAACTCCGGACGCCGCTAACATCCATCAAAGGATATGCTGAAACTTTACAGGACAAAGAATTCAGGACATCGGACCAGTCGGAAACATTTGTCAAAACTATTGTAAAAAATGCCGATCAGATGTCAAACATCGTCAACGATCTGCTGGAATTAACAAAACTTCAGCAGCGGAAAAAAAATCGCTTATCAGCAATTGATGCATCAGCATGTTTTTCATCCGCCTGTGAGACCTGCATGCCCATGTCCAATGAAAAGAAAATTTCAATAGACAACCGGCTGGCGGAATCAGTCTCAGTCATGGGAGATACAAATTCCCTGATCCAGGTATTCACCAATCTTTTGGACAATGCCATTGCCCACAGTCCGACTGACACGACAATCACTGTATCTGCGAAAACAGGTCCTGAAGCAGTCACTTTCAGTGTTGCTGATGAAGGCAGCGGAATTTCACAGCAGCATCAGGGCCGGATTTTTGAGCGGTTTTACCGCGTTGATAAAGAGCGAAGCCGGGATTCCGGTGGCACCGGCTTAGGACTTTCCATCTGCAAAAATGCGGTGACCGGGATGGGCGGCAAAATATGGGTCAAAAGCCCGCCGGATGGCCTGTCAAACGGTTCTGCCTTTTATTTTACATTAAATAAGGCTGTCGATTATATTAGCTAATCAAAGAAGAAAATGTACTTAAGGAATTGTTAAATGGAAATTTCGCCAAAATTTACCGTCCGGCATTTAAATTTTTTTTACGGAGATTTTAAAGCGCTGGACGATATATCCATCACAATCAATACGAATCAGGTAACCGCTTTAATCGGGCCGTCCGGGTGCGGTAAAAGCACATTTTTAAGATGCTTAAACCGAATGAATGATTTAATTCCCGGCATCCGGGTGGAAGGAGATATCCAGCTGGATGCAGAAGATATCTATGCGTCAAATATTGATGTCGTTAATTTAAGACGACGGGTGGGAATGGTATTTCAAAAACCCAACCCGTTTCCCAAAACCATTTTTGAAAATGTGGCTTACGGGCCGCGTGTAAACGGGATTAAAGACAAAAAACAATTAAAAACCCGCGTTGAAAAAGCACTGAAACAGTCTGCCCTCTGGGATGAAGTCAAAGATCGGATCAATGATTCTGCATTGGGCTTATCCGGCGGTCAGCAGCAGCGACTTTGCATTGCAAGGGCTTTGGCGGTTGAACCGGATGTGCTGCTGATGGATGAACCGGCATCCGCATTAGATCCCATTGCCACACAGAAAATTGAAGACCTGATCCATGAGTTGAAAAAAAACTTTACCATTATTATTGTGACACATAGCATGCAACAGGCAGCCAGGGTATCGGATATCACGGCTTTTTTTTACATGGGAAAACTCATAGAAACAGGTGACACGGAAACAATATTTACCCGTCCGGCCTTAAAGCAAACAGAAGACTACATCACCGGCCGCTTCGGCTAATTTCTCATGCCTGATTCGTCCATTTGCTGCGTTATAAGCGGTTCGCGGTAAAACGGCTACAGCTTCGCCTCTTAGGGCCGTGGAAAGAAATAATTATCCCAGATGGCGAAGAATTTTGGTTTGTATTCCAGGCGCGATGAAGCGAGCATATCGAGATATGTGAGCTTCATCGCAACAAAGAATACGGGCCAAAAGACAAGTCAGATGGGATAATTATT
>JAQIBZ010000555.1 GCA_027858815.1 Desulfobacteraceae bacterium | reverse complement strand
AACATCTGTTGTTCAGCCCCGCCCCCCCTTCCGTCCGGGTTAAAACGCTTGATTTCCCAGGTGTATTGCGCATGTACAAATGAAATAACAAAAAAAGAATGGTTCCCGGATATCCCGTCTCTCAAAGATCTTTGCAAGGATATCCAGAAGCTATTAAAAGGACAGACTCAATAATGAGGTAAAATCTTTAGTACGATAATCAAGACCCGGCCGTAAGGTTTTGAGGCCGGGTCTTGCAAACTGCATAACTCTTTTTGTTCCGGTGATTCAGCAGTGGCTATGAGATTTATCAGATATAAAAGATCACCATAGGCATCAGACGCACTTTTAAATAGAACATCGATTGAGGGTCTTGAAAAATTAACCCGTGTAGTTATAGGGCCAGATTTTATTCCCTATCCAATACTTTTCTGACGATTGTGGCCAGATCGTTTTTGGAGAATGGCTTCTGAACAAAGTGTGTCCCCTCATCCAGAACACCGTGATGGACGATGGCATTGGTCGTATATCCAGACATGAATATGCAGTTTAGATCAGGATAAATGGATTTCAGCAGTTCTGATAGTTCACGTCCGTTCATTTCAGGCATGATCACATCGGTGACAACCAGATGAATTCTGCCCGAGTGTTCCCTGGCAACATCCATGGCTTCATCAGGTGTGGCTGCGATCAACACGATGTAGCCCAGTCCATCAAGGATTTTTTTGGTTAAATTCAGGATCGACAGATCATCCTCCACTACCAGGATCGTCTCACCCTGGCCTTGCGGGATTTTTTCCGTGTTTTCCCCCTGGATCTCTGCAGCTTTGCCCTCGTGCCGGGGCAGGTAGATCTTGATGGTCGTGCCTTTGTCAGGTTCACTGTAGACGTTGATGAACCCGTTGTTCTGCTTGACAATACCGTAAACCATGGCCAACCCCAAACCAGTGCCTTTATCCACATCCTTTGTGGTAAAAAACGGTTCAAAAATATTGTCCAGTATTTCCTTGTTCATGCCGCAGCCATTGTCACTTAAGGACAGCATGACAAACTCGCCGGGAACAAAACCGACATGATCGGCACAATATGCTGCGTCAAAAACCACCCCGTCCGTTTCAACGGTGATCTTGCCAACTCCATCGATGGCATCCCTTGCATTGACGCACAGGTTGGCCAGGATTTGATCAATTTGAGAGGGGTCCATTTTGATAGGCCACAGGCCCGTCGCTGGCAGCCAGGCAAGATCGATGTCCTCACCGATGAGGTGCCGGAGCATTTTTAGCATACTGTCTATAGTTCCGTTCAGATCAAGCACCTTGGGGCTGATGGTCTGTTTGCGGGCAAAGGCTAAAAGTTGCCGGGTAATGTCTCTTGCACGTCTGGCAGCTTTGAGAACTTCATTGAGATTGGCATACATTGGTCCGGCGGGGTCCATCTTGGTCATAGTAATTTCGGTAAACCCCATGATCACGCTGAGCGCATTGTTGTAATCATGGGCCACCCCGCCAGCCAGACGGCCAACGGATTCCATCTTCTGGGCTTGCTGTAGCTGTCTTTCCGTACTTTTGCGCTCAGTAATATCTTGTAAAGTTTCTATCACAGCAATGATATTTTTATTTTGATCTCTTAATGGCGTTGCAGTGACGAAAAGCCATCTGCCTTTTTCTCCGAGATCAGGGAAAAATCTTTCGCCTTCATATGCCCCTTCAATCAGAGTAGATTTATCAATTTTCACCTCATAATATTCGTCTATCTCTTTCTCTGTTGCTCCATCTAATATCAAAACTGCCAAAACCTGTTTTTCTTCAGGATAAAAGGAAATCCAATGTTTTTTTGTGCCCACCATTTTACTCTCAGACAAACCCGTCAATTTTACACAAGCATTATTCCAATTTTTAATGATGTGGTTTTTATCAATAATAAAGGTTGGGATCGAATTCCCTTGAACGATTTGTTTGAATTTTTCATTACTCTCCTGCACTTCTTTTTCCACTTTCTTACGTTCAACAATCTCTTTGTTGAGTTCACCGATAGATGTTGTTGTTTCCTTTAAATCCATTGCCATCTTATCAAATGCTCTTGAAAGATGACCAATTTCATTTTTTGCATCAGTGCCGATTTTATGATTCAAATTGCCGCTTCCTATAATCCGAGCGCCTTCTTCAAGTGCTGTAATTGGTTTAGCAACACTCTTCTTAATCCAAAGCAATATCCCTAGGACAATAAAAGCAAACAGTATAAAAAAGGCAATAATCAACGATATGCTTCTTTGGTGAAGAAGCGCAGCCTCTGTTTGAATTGTGTGCTGCAATTGAAATACAAGGGAAACCATAGCTTGTGATCTGACCAGCAGCTGGCTTACCAGCCTGTTTTTAAGCTTCAAAAAAAATATTTTTGTCTGTTATTTATCGGCTCCTTTTTTAACTCTACAGATAATTCTCCAAAAATAATTCCAATTTCCAGAAGGTTCTGATGTATCTTGCTAAATAATATCTTTTCATTTTGGGATTCGGCTTTGTTTTTTTCTTGTATAAAACTTTGTGACAGAAGATTGTATTTGGATTTCCACTGTATCAGCGATCGCTCTTCAGAATACAGCAAATACTCATGCATTACGATTTTCAGTTCAGCCATGTCTTTGACTATTTTTGCAACTAATATTATTTCATGATTCTTATGGTTCATTTTTTGAATTGTTATAAAAACAAACAAGCCCAACGTCACAGTCACAACAATGCATAAAATAGTACCAATCTGTGTTATCGTTTTAATTTTCATTGCATTTATTCCTTAACGGATGATAGTGATTAATTCAGGCTTAACCGCATCCAGGGCATCCAGGTAAATAAAATCAAGATAATTAGGGATTTTTTTGCTGTTGGTGAATTTATTTTCAATCGTCCATCGTGCAACCTCATCCCAGGATATCAACAAGGCTTGATCCAGGGAAATATTAAAATCAAAATCATTCCAGGCTGCGCTGACAATCTCTTTATTTAAATTAAAGTTTTTAGCTATCAGCTCTTGCGATTTTTCTTTATTATTTTTAATGAATTCGGCAGATCTATCGATTGCACGGAGGAGTTTTTTTAAAATTTCAGGGTGGTCTTTAGCGAAACTTTTATGTGCTGCAAAATTAAAAGTTGCCCTGTATATTTCCGAGCTTGGCAATTCTATGGCATTATCCTGCAGCAGGCGATGGGTTTCTTGACTGTATGGCAGCCAGACAGAAACAGCATCCACCTCATTGTTTTTCAGGGCCGCAGGCATATCAACCACCTTAATATTAACAAGTTCTACATCGGAAATTGACAACCTGTTATAAATTAAAAACATACCTAGAAAAAAGTGACTTGATGTTCCTATATTTACTCCTATTTTTTTCCCTTTTAAATCCAACCCCGTCTTAATACCGCTATCTTTATGTCCGATTATTTTGATAAACGAATATGAATCGGCAAATGTAGAAAAGATACAAAAATCCTGTCTTTTGAAACTATTAAATACAACAGGCATATCTGCAACCGTGGATATATCAACTTCTCCGGCAAACAAACCCTTAGTGGCTAACTTGCCACTACCATATCCGGTTAAAGCCACATCAAGACCTTGTTCAAAAAAATAGCCTTGTTCCTTTGCAATATATACAGGAATTGACAAAAATGATTTTGAAAACCCAAGTCTTACTTTTTCAAGGCTCTTTGGTGATTCCCCGGGCTTGCAGCCCATAAAAGACTGCATGATGATTACCAGAGAAAGCAGGATAAGGGCAATTCTTGTGCAAACAAAAAATTTATTTTTCCCTCCTATACCGATCAGTGATTTTTTAACGAAAAATAAAAACATTTTTTGCATCTTGCAATCTCCAAATTTGATGGCTTATGTTATGTCTGTCCGACAGGATGATCACTCCCCAAACTATAAAATCACCAAAATGCGTTTAATATTCTGGTCAATCTAAATAAAAATCATGATAATATATGTTGTGGTGTGAAGTAAATAAATTTTCAAAAGAATATTCCAAATAATATAGCCGAAAGCAAAAGCAAATCAATCAAAATCCCATTCAACTTGATTGGAGATATTTTTGAACCTGAAGGAACCTTCCGGATGAAATATCATTTGATAGCACCTTGCCCATGGAACCGGCCCGGATCGAGCCAGCGCTGACCAGGGCATCATAAAAAATGCTATTATTTTTTGCAGGCAAACTCTCTACCTCCAAAAAAGATGTTTGTTGCAACTTGCAATATCCTTTAAATGGTTGCTTCTTTAGGTAATGTATTAAATTTACAGGAGATTTCAAAGAAAGCCAATCCGTAGTCAGATTCCAGATGATAATAAACATTGCAAATTGCATGGTTCAAACACTTTTTATTAATGGGCAAATGGTTTCACGATACAAATATCGAACCATTACAGCATGTTATGATTTTTGGTGTGGATCTTGCTATTCTGTTTATCCAAATGTTCCGGTAGGATCAATTTTATTGAGAAAAATAGAAAATTTTTAATGGAGAATAGTGA
>JAQIBZ010000519.1 GCA_027858815.1 Desulfobacteraceae bacterium | reverse complement strand
ATCGGGAAGCCCCATGCGCTTTAGTTGCGGGGCGGACAGTTTGGTCAGTTCCTCTCCAAGTTTCTGGAGTTCATCCGCCTCTTTTTTTGCCTGTGTTTTACTCTTGTATTGACTCTCATCTTCCATGGTTACCGCCGGGAATAAACGCTTGATATCAAGCTGCTTGAAACATCAAGCTGCTTGAAACATCAAGCTGTGAAATTATGAATAATAGGACAGAACCTTTGTTTTTGTCAAGGAAGCAAACATCCTATCTCCAAGACTTGCTGTCCAGGCGTTCATGACAGCAGTGCCAAAATCATCGGGCAAAGAGTTTGCGATCATTCCAGGTTTGAACTATTGGGTTGCCAGGTATTTGCTAAAATGCTAAACCGGAGCAATTTAAAGCCCATACAATGAAAGGCAGATCATGTTCGCAAAAACAGCTGATGAACTCAGAGAAATGATAGGTCAAAACCCGGAAACTTCCCCTTCCATTTTCCTCATGGACGACTCTTTTGCGGCCTGGTGCTATGACAACCGGGATTTTTTATGGCTCAAAGCCGCATTTAACCGGGATGCGGATCCAGAGGATTGCAAAAAATGGGGGATCACCGCCCAGGAGTGGAAGACCAACGTCGCCATGGCAGGCCTGGCCCTGGCCGTAAAATGATACCGGGGGCAGCCGTCATGCACACTCGGCGACTTGTTAGGGTTATTTTTTAGCTTTCATCAATCACCTGGCGGATACTCATTGCCAGACGTTTTGTGCTGATGGGTTTCTTGAGATATTTTTTGATACCGATGGTAAGAAAATTCTCTTCTGATATGACAGAACTGTAACCGGTACAGATGATGATGGGCATATCCGGCCTTATTTTTAAAATTTCCTTTGACAGGTCTACGCCGGTCAGACCGGGCATGGTCTGGTCTGATATGACCAGATCGAACTTCTCCGGGGCAGAACGAATTTTTTCCAGGGCTAAAAAACTTTCGGTTGTTATCGTGACACTATATCCCAACCGCTCTAAAATCTTTTGGGTTACCGCCACAATTGAACTTTCGTCATCTACAATAAGGATACGTTCCGTTCCTGTGGGCAAGGCATCTTCATTATCAACTGATGTTTTCTTTGCACTTGCCTCCTGTGTCAGGGCAGGAATATAAATTTGGAACCTGCTGCCGTTGCCGGGCTTGCTGTCCACCCGGATAAAACCGTGGTAATCCTTTATAATTCCGTGGATGACAGAAAGGCCGAGACCGGTGCCTTTACCAATCTCTTTTGTGGTAAAATAGGGGTCAAAAATATTGGCAATGACGTGTGGGTCCATGCCATGGCCTGTGTCCGTTATTTCCAGGGTAACAAACAGCCCCGGGGATTCACCCAGTTCCGGTGCGATCTGTTGTTTATTTAAGGTTTCACGGTAAAGGCGGATACTTAAGGTGCCCTTCTCATTTTCCATGGAATGCAGGGCATTTGTGCACAGGTTGATGACAATTTGATGGATATGGGTCGGATCTGCCATGATATTCCCGCAGTTATTATCGATCTCTTCCTGGATATGGATCGTGGATGGCAGAGATGCCCTGAGCATTTTCAAGGCTTCCTTGACGATTAGATGCGGGGAAAGTGGTTCCAGGGAATGATTCGACTTCCGGCTGAATGTAAGGATCTGCCGCACCAGATCAGCAGCCCGCCGACTGGATTCGAAAATCTGATCAATGTCGGTGTGGGCCTTGCTGTCTTGTGGAATGTGATCCTTTGCAAGTTCCGCATACCCCATGATAATCGAAAGAATATTGTTAAAATCATGGGCAATCCCTCCAGCAAGGGTGCCGATGGATTCCATTTTTTGTGCCTGAAAGAGATCTTCTTCCAGTTTCTTTTTGTCTGTAATGTCTCGTGCAACATGGGTGAGATGGGTCAAGGTACCATTTTCATCCAGTACAGGCGCAGCAGATACTAAAAATGTTTTTCCAAGCGTTTTACTGAACATCTCTTGGGCATGAGGCTTGAGTGTATTTGCCGTTTCGGCAAGGGGGCAAAGGGGGTAGGGTTCATTTTGATCACTGAAAAAATCATAACAATGCCTGCCGATAATATCCTTGGATTCAAGCCCAAGGGCATCACAGCCAGCCTGATTTATTTTTAAAATTCGAAAACTTGTATCTTGCAGAGAAACAATATCGGTGATGGAATTGAATGTATTTTCCCATTCCTCCTTGCTTTTACGGGCCGCAAGTTCGGCTGTTTTGCGTTCATTGACTTCTTTTATCAGGGATTTGTCCGTTGCCCTTCTTTGCTCCTGGCGTTTTAAAATCAACCCCAGGATCATGGTAAGAATAGGATAGATGAGCAGTATCGGGGGGGCAACCGCTTTGATAATGGGAATTCGCATTTCTTCGGGCATCAGAAGCATACAAGAAAGCATGACCAACTGAACCAGAAAGCCAAACCCATAGAGCTGCTTCCATCCCAGGGAGTTCGCACACTTTCTTTGCCAGTATCGCCATCCTAAACCCGTGCAGGCGGTGGAAACGATTACGATGGTGCCCACAGTGCCACCGGGCCCGCCCTGATAGAGTCTGAAGGAGCTGGCGATGATCACGGCTATGATAGTCGGTGTAAACCCGAAAAATAGTCCGCAGAGGCTCAGCAGCACCCATCTGGTATCAAAAAAAACACCGGGCTGGATGATCCAGGGGTTGAGCATAACAGCTATGGCGATCAGTCCGACGATCAGCCCGGTTATCCCCTCTCTCACATATTTTTTAGAAACGGCGTGGACATTGAAGGTGTCGTATATGACACAAAGGGTCAACATCAAAGCTGAATTATTTAACAGGCCGGAAAAACTGTCCATTATTTTCTCCAGAAATTTGGGCAAGTATGTATCGAACAGATAAATTAGTCAAGCTTGAACAGATACTGGCAGAAACCCCTCACCGAGATGCTTATTGAGCTTGGCACAGGGAAACCACGGGAATAAAACGGACCAATGAATAAACCGACATCCCATAATATAGTTGCTAACCCGATTAATATTTTTTTAATTTCATTATTCAATTTCATAGATTTTATTTTGTAATTAATATTGTCTCATTACCGGCTTTGTGGGAACCCTTTATGGTGCGGTAATTAATGTAAAAAGTTGATTTCCGGTCGGCCAAATACAATTTTCCCAAACCATAATATGTTGTAGCGGGCTTTGATTCAGAACAAACTGAGACTTATTAATAATAGTCCACCCCTTTAAATACAGCTCAAAACTGATATTTTCCGTCCAAAATAATCAAGATTGCAATTGATATTTTTAACAATTACAGACCCGGTGAAAGTTAAAGATAGGATAATAATACTTGAGTTTAGGAATCCATCTCATAAGTAGAAGTAGCTTAACTGAGTGTATAATATATCGGGGAAGGATCAATAGTGTGAAAACATATATAGTAGAAATTATTTGTTGCTAAATCTAAAAGATGATTTTTTAGTTTGAAATTCATAATACGCATATCGTAATTTTCGCTTGAATCTGCTTCGTAGTAGGAGTAAGTAGTAATAAACATTACTGATTTCAACATTTTGCTTTATCTATGTCTTTTTATTATATTTGGGAGGGCTTTATGGCTTTTTTGAGTGACACTAAGGAAAAGAGAATTAAATATTTAGAAGAAGAAAGAGGGAAGATATGGCAAAGGATTACTGAACTCGAAAAACTACTCAAAGAGAAGACTTCAGATCATGAAAAAGGTGCAAAGCAATCATCAAAGATGGCTTCGCAGTTTAGAAATAAGTGTAAAGATTCGAGTGATGCAGCTCAAGTCTATCTCACGGAAGTGGAAGAATTGGTAACAAATATTAAAACTTTCAATGAAAGTTTTACAGATTTACAGAACCAAATTAATGAGTCCTTAGCTAATTCTTCAAAAAACGAGAACCAGATTATCGGAAGTTGCGAAAATGCCGAAAGCCAAGTGCATGATATTAAAGGAAAAATAGACGCGCTAAATGAAATAATTGAAAATAACTCAGATGTATCTACGCAGTTAGCTGAAATAACAGTTACGCACGATCAGGCTCAAGATCTATTCAATAAAATGAACAATCCATATAAAACCGTATTAAAAAGGAAACAAGAAATTGATGAGGTTTATTATGAGATAATGGGTTATGACGAGGACTCTGAGGGGGAAGGAGGACACGTCGAGGGTTTAAAAGACCAATTAGAAGAATCATACAAGCAAATTAAGAAAGGACTTTCCGAAACTCAATCAGCAATAGCTGATTATAAGGATAAAACATACACAGATTACGGCGGTTTTACAGAAGAAAAAATAAATGATTTTATTGCGATTGAAACAAAATGGGAAGGACATTTCTTAAAAACGTTAAAGAAAATCGAAGGTTTGTTGCCTAAAGCTATGACAGCCGGATTAAGCTCTGCATACTCAGAGAAAAGAGAAGAAGAGGTTAAGGATCGTGATGGATACTATAAAAATTTTGTTTGGGGGATAATAAGTTTGATTGCCGTTTCACTAATTCCTTTTGGTTTAAGTGTTTACCTTTTAACGCAAGGGCTGTCTCTGAAAGAGGTCCTTATTGATATGCCACGGCTTGTAGTGGCGATATTACCATTGTATATTCCAGTTCTTTGGCTTGCATATTCTGCAAATAAAAAAGTAAACCTATCAAAACGGTTAATCGAAGAATACACTCATAAAGAAGTGTTAGCAAAAACGTTTGAGGGGCTATCTAAACAAATTGAAAACATTGATAATGAAATATCCTCAGACTTAAGATTAAAGCTTTTAACTAATTTATTGGAAGTTAGTTCTGAAAATCCCGGAAAGCTTATCTCTAATTGGGGGCGTGAAAGGCAAAAGGGGGCTTAAGGTGAAGCTTTTTATAGCTAATTTTCGATCTTTGATTTAGGCAATTTTGGCTGTGGACACGTTTGATCTTTGTCAATTTCATCAGGAAT
>JAQIBZ010000443.1 GCA_027858815.1 Desulfobacteraceae bacterium | reverse complement strand
ACGCTACGCCAAGTTTACGGATTCTAAAAGACGCAAAGCATTTATTATCAGAGAATTATTTGCAATTAGCTTAATTTTTCACATGCCTCATTAGCAAGATAATAGAAAAGTTTATCGATCTATTGGATCGGATAAAAAAAATAATATTTCATAAATTCACTGGAAACCCAGGATAACGTATATTTTAGTCAGGAAAGGAAAAGATATGCAGGATCTATACAAAAACATCTTTAATTGTTCACCGCATCCATGTATTTGCCATAAGGCTGTTGTTGGAGATGATGGTCATCCTGCAGAGTTTTTGTTTGAGGCTTCCAATGAGGCCTTTAATGGATTGTTTGGCACTCCGTCTGAAAAGTCAGGTTGTCAGATTATGAAATTCGATGACAAGGATGACTTTGATTGGTTCTCCGTTTTTACTTCTTTATGGCATGGGGACAAAGAAATTTGTGTAGAGCATTATTTTCCTGGAATTGACCGGGTAATGCATATTTCCAACTATAGAACCGACGATAATATAATTGTGACCTGGTTTCATAGTCTTGATAAGCAAGCCCGTGTAAATTGTTCTTTTCGTGAGTCACGGCAGCTGGCTTTGCTTCTGGAGTCGATGCCCGGAATAGCGGTGCAGGGTTATGGTTCTGATCGTATTGTACATTTTTGGAACAAAGCGAGTGAAGAAATGTATGGATACAGTGCCAATGAGGCCATTGGTAAAGATATTGTGGATCTGATTATTCCGGCTAATATGCGAATGGAAGTCATCGACGATATAGATAAAATGATTAGAAAGGGGGAAGGAGGAACCGCCGAATTGCTGCATCTGAGGCATAAAGACGGTACTTTTAAGCCTGTTCTGTCGCATCATGCCGTGATTGAATATCCCACCGGATATAAACAACTTTTTTGTATCGATGTGGACATGCTTCCTTATGAAAAAGCCGATGAAGATATTCGAAAGTTATCAAGTGCCATTAAGCAAAGCCCTGTTTCTATCGTTATTACCGATACTTCGGGAATCATTGAGTATGTGAATCCGGTTTTTTGTGAGTTAACCGGATATCAGCGGGAAGAGGTAATAGGTAAAAATACGCGGGTTTTAAAATCGGGATTGGTATCTTCGGAGGATTATTCTGAATTATGGGAGACCATTAAAAACGGACAAATCTGGAAGGGGGAACTCATTAACAGGAAAAAGAACGGAGAGCATTATTTTGAGTCTGTAACGGTTGCTCCAATTGTTGATTCCAATGGTGATATTACCCATTTTGTTGGGGTTAAGCAAGATATTACCGAAAAAAAGAAGTTTGAGCAGGATTTGATAGACGCACGTGAAAAAGCGCGGGAAAGCGATTTGCTGAAGGCTGCTTTTTTGCAGAATATGTCGCACGAAATTCGCACACCCATGAATGCCATCCTGGGATTTTCCGAGTTGGCCAAAATGCCGGGTACCACCGATGAGAAAAGGGATGGTTTTCTGTCTATTGTCATTGAGTCCACCCACCGGCTACTGGGAGTGGTTGATGATATTGTTGATATCAGCCGGTTAGAGACCGGAAATCTTATGCTCAAGAGCAATCCCATTCGTTTAAAAGCTTTTATGCTTGGTCTTTATGAAATTTTTAAGAATCATACCTATGGTGATGTAGTGCTGGAAATGCCTACCGTGGATGGTTCACTTCAAGCGGCTACCGTTTCTTTCGATTCGGTAAGAATGAAACAAATCTTAGAGAAGCTCTTATCTAATGCCGTTAAGTTTACCAAAAGGGGTGAGATAAAATTTGGCTGTCACAAAATTGGCGGGGCCGTAAGATTTTTTGTCGAGGATACCGGCATAGGCATTTCGCCCGATATGTATAATCTTATTTTTCAGCCTTTCTATCAGCTCGATATGGGGGCAACGCGAGCGTTTGGGGGCAATGGTCTGGGACTGACCATTGCGTCTCGTATCGTTGAAAAAATGGGTGGTCAAATACACATTGACTCAAAACCGGGGCAGGGTTCGGTTTTCTATTTTGATATTTGGCCCGATAAGAGTGACTTTGATATTGGTTTTGGGGATTCTCATTCTTTTAAGTTTCCGGAGAAACGGGAGGTTTATAATATACTTGTGGCCGAAGACGATGAGGTCAATTTTATTCTTTTGCGCGAAATTCTCAAGCGTGAGTTTGGCGAAGGTGCCCTGGATGTTGTGCGTGCTTCTACGGGCAATCAGGCCATTGAAATTTGCAGGGAGAGGGCCAATATCGACCTTATTCTTATGGACGTTAAAATGCCGGATGTGGATGGAATAACTGCTACACGGCAAATTAAAAGTGTGTGTCCCGGTGTGCCAATAATAGCACAAACTGCCCTGGCTATGTCTTCAGATCGTGACCGAATGCTCGCCGCGGGGTGCGATGATTATATTACCAAACCCATCCGTAGAGGTTTGTTGGTTGATTTAATTTACAGGTATTTAAGAATTAAATCTTCTGCCGGTGATGCAAATCACCACCCATACTGAACCGTTAGGCAGAACCTTGCGTATATTTGTTAACACTTTTAAACGCATGGTCGTATGGAAAAGAAAAATAAAGGTTACATTCTAATTATTGACGATTCCGAAACCAACAATGTATTGTTGGAAGCACTTTTGGAAGATATCGGGTACAATACTAAAACCACCTTATCAGCTTCTGAAGGCTGGATGCTTATTCATAAAGAGAAGCCACGTCTTATTCTTCTGGATCTTTTAATGCCTAAAATCTCAGGCTTTCAAATGCTCGACCGCCTTAAGGCCAATTTACAATTTATGGATATTCCCGTGGTTATTGTATCTGCCTTAAATGAGCCCGACACAATTGATACTTTGATGAAAGCAGGTGCGGATGACTTCTTTTCCAAACCAATCAATATTAAACTTATTTTGGATCGGGTGCGACAGTTGGCTCCTTTTGATATGCCTGCCGGATAAATTTCCTTTTTCTATTTTGCTGAATGTTAGTTACTTGTAATTTCTTTGGAAATTGAGGCTGGATGGGTTTGTCTTTTATTTTTTAATTGAACAAATACAAAAAATAGTTACATAAGGATATTAATTGATATATAATTAATGAATGGCCTAAAATCATTCCGATATGAGTATCTCCTATGAAAATTTTCAGTCTAAATTTATTGATGAAGCATTTGATAACATAGCTGACCTTGAACAGGCTTTGATGTCACTTGAATTATCTCCCAATGATAAGGGGTTGGTTGAACGTGTATTCAGGGCTATGCACTCATTGAAGGGTGGGGGAGCCATGTTTGGTTTTGAGAGGTTGAGTGAGTTTACACATCGGCTGGAGAACATCTATGATATGGTGCGATCAGGCCAATTGTGTATATCATCATCTTTATTATCGGTTACGCTTCAATCGGTTGATTTTTTGCGTGATTTACTGGCTGAGCCGGAGGCGTTGAGTCCGAAACTTAAAAAACGCTGGAAAGAAATGGAGAAAGCCATCGATAAAGTGGTGAAAGAAGAGACTGAGAAAATGCTTCAGACCCCAGGTGGATGTTCCGTTCATACAGAATCACAGATTGATGAGGAAGAAGGTATGGCTACGTATTTTATTCATTTCTATCCGGGGCAGGAAGTGATAAAAAACGGAAACAATTTATTTTATTTACTGGAAGATCTTCAGAACCTTGGTCAAATGTCTGCTATGCCCGGTGTGCTGGCGATACCGCCGTTCCAGAATTTTGATCCTTCCAAATCGTATTTGTTTTGGGATATTTTTCTTGCCACCGAAAAAGGAATTAATGCCATTAAAGATGTATTTATTTTTGTTGAAGATGAGGCAACTCTTGAAGTACACCGCATTAGCCGTTCCAATCTTTTCGATGCGCCCGGGTTTAAAGCTAAGATAAATGAATTGTCGGAGCGTCAGAGAAAGATAGACCTGTCAGAAGTTACCGGATTTGCCCGGTCGCAAACGTCGTCATTGCCTTCAGAGTTACCCGGTACAGACAATCAGGATATGCCTGATGAAATGATGGAAGGGGTTTCTCAAAAGCAAGAAAGTAAAAATAGTAGCGGTGGAGCCGGAAATGGTTCCGGAAGAACTTCCAGTTCGATCAGGGTGGCAACAGAGAAAATAGACGAGCTGATGAACCTGGTTAGTGAGATGGTTATTACCCAGGAACGGCTGAATATGATTGCGGGTCAACACCACATCCCCGAATTGAAACTTGTGTCGGAAACGGTTCAAAAACTTACAGCACAATTGCGCGACAGTACTTTCAGCATTAGTCTTATTCCCATCGAAACTTTGTTGATGCGATTTCAGCGCCTGATTCATGATTTGGGCAATAATTTCAATAAAAAGATTAACCTTCAGACAGAAGGGCTGGATACGGAACTTGACAAGACCATGATTGAAAGTCTGACCGATCCATTACTTCATATTCTGCGCAACAGTATTGATCATGGCATCGAAACGCCACAAATACGACAGAAAAGCGGTAAGCCTGAGGAAGGAACAATCAAACTCAGGGCGTTTTATAGCGGGGCCAATGTGGTGATTGAAATTTCGGATGACGGAGCGGGCATTGACACGCAGAAGGTTTACGATAAAGCCGTTGAGAATGGGGTTGTGGCTCCTGATATACCTCTTTCAGAGCAGGAAATACTCAATCTTGTTTTCCGATCAGGCTTTTCAACCAATAGTAAGGTTACCGAGGTCTCGGGGCGTGGTGTAGGGATGGATGTGGTGATGCAAAACATTATGGCCATTCGCGGCAATGTGAACCTCACTTCTGAGAGAGGGAAAGGCACCACCATTCGTATTACATTGCCACTGGTTCTCTCTATAATTGACGGGTTGTTGGTGAAAATTGACCAGACTCAATACGTGATTCCGCTTTCGTTGACGGATCGCATTTTCCCGGTAAGGGCATCGGATGTGGAAAAGGCATTTAACAATATGATCTCTCTTGGCGGGAAGCAATTGCCATTTTATAATCTGCGCGAAGAACTAAACCTCGACGGAAAGGCACCGGAAAAGATGCAGATGGTGGTCATTAATTATCGCGAGACACGGGTGGCACTAACTGTTGATCAGGTTGTAGGAAAGTTACAGGCGGTGTTAAAACCACTCGGCAAGTTATATCACGACCAGAAACTTATTTCTGCTGCTACCATTATGGGGGATGGTTCCATTGCCCTGATTCTTGATGTAAACGCTTTAGTTGATGAATATTCCCGAAATAATCACTAAAAACTATTAAAGGTATGGACAAAGATGACAAGAAGAAAATTAACTCTTATCTCTCGTTCCGACTGGGCGATGAGTTTTTTGCTTTGCACGTGAGCAAAGTGTACAAGATTTTGGAAAAAACAGAAATCACGGAAGTGCCCAAGGCTCCCGATTACATGAAAGGGGTGATTAATCTTCGCGGCAGTGTTCTGGCGGTAATCGACATGCGTGTGAAATTTGGCATGTCACCCGCCGAGTGGACGAAAACTACCTGCATTCTCGTGGTAGAGGCGGAAATAGAAGAAGAGAAAGTGGTTGTAGGACTTTTGGTAGATGCCGTACAGGCTGTACAGAAGGTCAATGATGAAGAAATTTTGCCGCCGCCAAACATCGGAAATAAGTTTTGTTGCGATTTCATTTCAGGAATGACAAGGGTTGAAGATAAATTTTATATGATACTCAACATCGACTTAGTGTTATCCTCTTCCGATTTAATGAGTATTAAAGCTGTAAAAGATGCCAGGGAATCGGTGGAGAAAAATGAGAAAACAGACAAAGCCGATGAATAATCAGGATGTATTCTGAATCGTCAGACGCGTCATTTCATCTTTATCGGTCATCTGGGAAAATAATTTTTTTTTCAACTTAAATATGGTGTGTTATGAAATTTAAAGATTTTAAAATTGGTCAGAAAATAATAACCGGTTTTTCATTAATTGGATGTATATCTCTGATTATTGGTGTTATTGGCATGATTGGGATGCGAAATGTGGATAATTCATTTAATGCGGTTTCAGATGTGAGGCTGCCCAGCATTCAGTATCTGGGGCAAATGGAAGTTTATTTTGAAAGAGTGCACATGGGCTATGTTGATTTACAGAATCCACAATTGGACAGGGGAGGCAGAGACCAAATTTTACGTGATATCAGTTCTGCCCGTGCCAGTTACAAGGAATTTCAAGAGGCGTATGCATCTATGAAACAGAGTGATGAAGAGGAGAGGCTTTACAATGATTATCTAAAAAAGTCGGAAGCATGGCGTAATTTTAACATTCAAAATGTTGACCGCTTTCACAACCGGCTTTTGGAAATTGACCTTTTGAATCCTATGTTGGTGGTTAAGAATCTTGAAATGTTCATGAAAGACCATTATGCGCTTCAGATTAAGGTGATGAATGCCATTCAGGATAGAGCCACATTTGAAGGAGGGGAAAATGACAAAGCTTGCAATTTTGGTAAATGGTTGCCCGATTTCATAACGCAAAATGCATCCATCAACGCTAATATTCGTGATATGCGTGAGTATCACGCTGAATTTCATGATGCTGTACACCGTATTAAGAATTTCATTAATCAGGGTCATTTCGAGGCAGCCCAAAAACATTACCGTGAGGCGATGGAGCCCTCAGCGCAGGGGGTGTTCAATAATTTTGCACTGATTAATCAGGAAGCGATGCAGGCAGAACGGTTATTTACAGAAATGACCCTCGCTATTTCCGGAGAGGCTTCGGATTATCATCGTGAGGTAAGGGTAATTTTGGATGAATTGATTCAAATTAATGAAAACTTTGCTCATGAAGAGGCCATGAATGGCGATAATGTTTATGCATCAAGCAACATGCTGATAATTTTGGCCATTATATTTGGGCTGATCCTTTCTGCCATATTAGCAGTAGTTATTACACGTATTATTACAGCAGGGATTAATCGTGGCGTTTCTTTTGCCGAAGAAATTGCTGACGGGAACCTCACTTCGGATGTAGAGAATGAGTTTATGGATCGCAAAGACGAAATTGGGCAGCTTGCCCGGGCTCTGCAACACATGGTGGAACAGTTACGCAGTATCATTGGCGATGTTATAGGTAACGCAGGAAATATTACCAGTGCAAGCAAGGAGATGAATCGGAACTTACTTTAAGGTTTTCATGTTTTACAAGGGTTAGTTCGATATTTTTTACATAATGTAGCAACAGTAATAAGGTTTTATAAAACTGATTAATATTTAATTAACTTGTATATGTAGTAACTATTACATATATTTGCAATATGTACTTACAATTCAACAAAAGCAAAGGAAAAAACGGTAAAATATACGAGTCGGTATTACTTTGTAATAAGTATAGAGACAAAGAAACCGGCAAACCGAAGACAGAGGTCGTCTTAAATTTATCAAAATATGGTTTAGACAACAGAATCATAACAGCCCTTAAATCGTCAATAAATAAAGTAAAAGGCATTTTAGTTGATAGTGAGGATATTAAGATTGACAAGACCGTTGATTTTGGTTTCATTCATCTTCTTTTAACAATAATGGATAGGTTGCGAATAAGTGAGACTTTGGAAAAGGTCTATGGTTCAAAAACAAATATTATCAATTTGATGATAATAGGAAAAATTGCGACCAAAGGCAGTAAGCTACATATTTACAACTGGATAAAGCGCAATAGTTATGTATCGGAACGCTTGGGTATTGATGTAAGCACACTCAAACTTGATGACTTATATTTTGAATTAGGTGAATTTAGCCGGATGCAGGCGAAGATTGAAAAAAAATGGAATGTTTATCATCGCAAACGCCATAAGAACATATATTTATATGACATAACAAGTAGTTATTTTGAAGGAACAGAAAATGCACTTTCGGCTTTTGGTTACAATAGGGATGGTAAAAAAGGAAAGAAACAAATAACAATAGGACTTATTACCGACAGCAACGGTTTCCCTTTAAAAATAGAAGTCTTTGAAGGAAATGAGATTGATTATAAAACGGTAAATGAGCAATTAAAAACCATAAAAGACCAGTTTGGTGCAGAATCTATTGTTTTGATAGGAGATAGAGGAATGCGTATCCGATTAAATTTGGAAGAATTATCGCAAGAAGAGAAACAGAACATCTCTTACATTAGCGCTCTGTCAAGTAGTGAAATTAGGGCGTTGTTAAATGATAAAATTATTCAGATAGAATTATTCTCGAAAGATTTGGTTGAAATAGAAGATGATGGGATTCGGTATATATTATGTAATAATCCAGTTTTGCAAAAAGAGAAGAATCAAACCAGAGAGTCTTTGAAATCAAGATTTGAACAAGAAGTTTCATTAATAAAAGGTTCGTGGGATAAACGTTGGGAACAAAATTTAGCGAACATTGAAAAAATAGAAAACGGGCACGGTAACAAAAAAATTGTCACTGTTTTTACCGAGAAAAAACTTGACAATTACAAATACAGAGCAAACAAGGCCTTAAAAAAATACCGAATGTCGAAATTTTATACCATTACAATCTCTAATGATGAATTTAAGATTGAATATGACCTTCAAAAATATCAAGCAGAAAAATCTTTAGATGGGAAATATGTCATAGAAAGTACGGTTGCAAAAGAGGATATGAGCACAAAGCAGGTGAGGGAAAAGTACAAAGAGTTGCAGAATGTAGAACATGCATTTAGGGACATGAAAACTGATAAATTAAATATCAGACCAATTTTTCACATAAACGAAGAGCAAACCAGGGGGCATGTTTTTGTTTGCATGTTTTCGTATGCGATTGTTAAAGAATTAGAAACGGTAATA
>JAQIBZ010000417.1 GCA_027858815.1 Desulfobacteraceae bacterium | reverse complement strand
CATCTCAGCGGCGCGTTTTGCAATCATCGGTGTATCCTGTTGTTTCAATTTTAATATTCGGCTGTTGACAAACTCATAAAAAGTCAGATTCCGATGGCAAAGAAAAAAGCTCCACCAATATTAAAATTGGCGAGGCGCGCAAATCCTGAGTGATGATTTGTACTTAGCGTACCATGAAGAAACGAAGAATGAAGCGCAACAAAGGATTTGGACTTTTTACGAAGCCATCGGCTGTTATTTGCATTCTTTTTTTATGCAACAGGTTGTTAAGGTAAAGCAATTATTTTTTTTGGGTATCCACTTCGCTCAAGTAGGGTGCGTTTTACGCACCAAGTTAAGACTTCGGGCTAAATTCAAGGACTGATTTATCATAAACATCCTTGTAGAATTTTAAGCCTGTTTTAAAACTTGAAGTTAAGTAATTCGGTTGATATGAAACGACTGCGTCATATATTATTTTGTGTTGAGCACAGCCTTTTTCGCCGGTGTGTTTAGTTAATCTATTATTTTAACAGATATGAGAAAAAGAAATGATTTTTCAGTCAATATATAAAGAACTGCCGTTAGCTGTTTTATTTGGTTTTAAAAGTATGAATCGAATTTGCCAGACAGCAACCGCACTGGGAAAAACAGGATTTGAGTGGGTGTTTGACGGTCAGCCGTCTTCACCGGTGCTGCTGCGGAAAACATTTGAACGCCTGGGTGCAACCTATATCAAACTGGGGCAACTGGTTGCCAGTTCGCCATCTCTTTTCCCTGAAGAATATGTAAGGGAGTTTCACAGTTGCCTGGATCAGACAGCGCCGGTGCCGTTTAATCAAATGCATAAAGTTTTAAAAAACGAGCTGGGCGCCGGATATATGGGAGAAATTTTTGAAGATATTAACCCGGTGCCGCTGGCTTCCGCTTCTATTGCCCAGGTATATGCGGCCAAGCTGATCAGCGGTGAAGATGTTGTTATTAAGATTCAGCGACCGGGTGTCAAAAATATACTCTCAACGGATTTGAATTTTTTGTATTATTCTGCAGTGATCCTTGAACGGTTGGTTCCCCGTCTGCAGCATGTTTCGCTGGCCGGCATTCTGTCGGAAATTCGACGGACCGTATTTGAAGAGTGTGATTTTTTCAAAGAAGCAGAGAATATTAAAATATTTGCAGAGTTTCTTGCAACATCCGGCAATACCCGGGTGGTAACCCCCTGTTTATACCCACACGCATCATCTAAACGCGTGCTGACCATGGAACGGCTTCATGGAATCCCTTTAACGAATCGCGAGCAATTTTTAAAATCAACGGATCATCCGCAACGGATCATAGGCGCCGCTTTTGAAACCTGGATGGCCAGTATTGCGGGATGTGAATTGTTTCATGCGGATTTGCATGCCGGCAACCTGATGATTTTAGAAGACGGCCGGGTCGGCTTTATTGATTTCGGCATAGTCGGGCGTATTTCGAAAAAAACCCAGGAAGGTGTCATGTCATTGATTCAGGGTATGATGATGAGAAATTATATGGCCATTGCTGAATCAATGCTGGTCATCGGCATGACCCGGAACAAGGTGGACACTGTATTGCTCGCAAAAGACCTGGAAGACTTTTACGATACCAGTGAATCATTGGCAGAAGAAAATTTCTCGGCTTATGCGGCAGATTCGGCTTCTATGGCAAATCTGGATGAACCGGAGCAGATTTTGCTGGAAATGGTCCGGATCGCTGAAACCCACGGAATCCGTTTTCCCCGTGAATTCACCCTGTTGTTGAAACAGTTTTTGTATTTTGACAGTTACGGGGATCTTATTTTTGATATGGATATGATGATGGACGGAATGATGCCGGATATAGAGGCGTTACAAAAGAAGCTGGAGTGGCTGGAATAGTTATGAGATTTGCGGACTATTTCATCTGCCGGCATAATGGCGCAGTATCTGCAGAGCTGGTCGGATTTATGATCCCAAGAACGGGTAATTTAAATTTCGGAGCTTTACATGACGGATAAGAATGTTCCACAGTTGATCGAAGCGCTTGAGGCTTTTGAAGACGGTATTTATATAACTACAAAGAATTTCAAAATCATATACATGAATCAAGCCTTGAAAAAGAATTTTGGAAATGGTGTGGGCAAGACTTGTTATGAGTTTATAAGCAAAAGGGAAACCATATGTCCCTGGTGCCATCATGAAAAGATTTTTGAAAAAGGAAATAATCATTATGAAGAAATCTTTGTTCCGGGTGTTAATAAATCATTTTATTCTATTGAAGTGCCTGTAACCAACGCTGATGGCAGCAGGGCAAAGATGACTGTTTTAAGAGATATTTCTGAAAAAAAACAACAGGAGGAAAAATTAAAGATTTCAGAGCAGGATTATAAAAGGCTGTTTGAGCATGCCGGATGCGGCGTTTTTATCAGCAGTAAGGAAGGCCGGTTTTTAGATGTGAACCCGGCATTGCTGAAAATGTTGGGATACACTGAAAAAAGTGAATTTTTAAAAATTGATCTGGCAACTGATTTGTATCTGAAACGGGAGCATCGCATGGCCTATCAGCAGCTGATTGAGGAAAAAGGGTCTGTGGTCGATTATGAAGTCAAGTGGCGGCGAAAAGATGGGGCTATCATCGAGGTTTTACTGACCAGTCACGTCAGATGTGATTCAGACGATAATATCCTTGGGTATGAAGGGGTTGTTGTGGATCTTGGGGAACGTTTAAGAATGGAACGTAAATTATATGAAACCCGCCAGCAATTGCTTCAATCTGAAAAACTTGCTGCCATGGGAAGGCTGACATCTCAGATTGCCCATGAACTTAATAATCCGTTGTTTGGAATAATGAACACCCTTGAGTTGATGAAAACCGAAATAACTCCTCAGAACAAACGAAGAAGGCTTCTGGATCTTTCTCTTGATGAAGCTGGCCGTTTAGCAGAGATGCTGAAAAAAATGCTCTCTTTTTCCCGGCCGGATCAGATGGTAAAAGTCCATATGAACATTAATTCTGTTGTAGAGGAAATTATTCTGCTTTATGAAAAAAGTTTTAAGGAGAATAATATTTACTTGAAGACGTCGCTCGAAGAAGATTTAAGTGCGATTTATGCTTCAAAGGACCAGATGCGCCAGTTATTTTTAAATATGCTCTCCAATTCTAAAGATGCAATGCCGGATGGTGGAACGCTGGAGATTGAAACCCGGTCTGTGGATGACACTATTCAAATCATTATTGCAGATAACGGATCAGGGATCGCAGAAGAACATATCGGAAAAATATTTGATTCTTTTTTTACCACTAAACGAGATCGCGTTAAGGGTGTGGGGCTTGGTTTGTCTGTCTGTTATCAATTTATTAAAGACCATGACGGAGATATCAGCGTTGACAGTAAGCCCGGTGAAGGAACAACTTTTGTCATTACCTTGCCGGTGAGCAAGGATGCGCCTGAGAGTATTGAACCATTTTAATAAACCCATTCGGAAAAATAATTTTTTATTTAGTGGTTGAACGGAAAGTCTTAAAATTGCACTTTTTCTGTCATATCGAGGGAGGCACGACCGAAGCAATCTCCTTATCGACAGGGGATTACTTTGTCGTTCGTTCCTCACTCCGCGTAATGATAACCAGGATTTAGAGGTTTCCGGTCAGACATTATTTAGCCTGCCTGTCGCAAAATATCTAATAATGTTTATCATAGATACGTGAAGAATAATCTTGACGGCTTCGTAAAAAGTCCAAATTCTGTGTTGCGCTGCATTCTTCGTTTCTTTAAATTACGCTAAGTATTAATCATCACTCAGAATTTGCATAGTGATTTTTCAGCCAAGAAATAATACATGTAGTATATTGAGTGGCTGAAAAATTGCTACAAAGCAGTAGATGGGACTTTTTACGATGCCATCAATATTAGTGAACCAGTTTTTTTAACTGTTTCAGGTATTTTTTTGCTGCTTTAACGCCTTTTCCCATTGTGGCCGGAGGACCGTATTCTTCTGCACCTGCTGCCAGCAGAATCTGATTGGCCATATAATTATTTGAATATTCAAGCAGACGCCTGATAATTTCAGTGAGTCTTTGACCGTGCCGGGTATGGTTAATGGTTTTTGAAAAAACGTATCATCTAAAACGATATCATTGATCGAACCAATCAGTGGCTTGAGCACGGTAAATTTGTTCTATTCAATTTGACTGGCGGGCACGGTGGCCCGCCCTACGGCAACACGCATCGTAGGGTCGGCCACCGTGCCGACCGTCAATGCGTCAACAGGCCTGTAGGGGAGGGCTTTATGCCCTCCCGAAAAACGAGTATGACGAAGGTGTGAGTCATTCTCATCTCTGGATACCGGGTTCTACGGAAAATGGGCGGGGATAAACCCCGCTCCCTACGGAAAAGGTGGCCGAAACGATGATCAATGCCGAAAAAAAATAAAATCAACCATAGAGAACACGGAGAACAGGTTTTTTAGAACTGGTGATGTGTCGCATAAATAACAACTTATGGGCATTTATTCCTGCCAAAATAATGTGTTCATCATGAAAATTCAGGCCGTGCCATGTTATCGATATGATGCACTTATGAAAATTTTCGCATTACTGTCAGTTTGAATCAATATCTTAAAGTGCTCTTTTTAGCGTCAAAAACATAGCGCTAAGCCACTTTTGGGGCCTATTTTTTACATCTTTTCATGAATTTTCAATTACTTAACTTGGTCCGACCCTATTTCTCCCGCTGTTTTTATCGTTTGCAAAATTATTCAGGTGGTGTGTGGCATTAAAATATACTGACAAGCATCCTCGTGGCCACCACCAGCAGCAGACCGGCAAAGACCTGTTTGAGTTTATTCACCGGCAGGCTGTGGGCCAGACGCACTCCTATTGGTGCGGTGAGAACACTGGTGATGATCAGTCCGCCCAATGCCGGGAGATACACATAGCCGAGGGTGTACTCGGGAAGATTTACGGCGGACAGGCCGTTATAAATATAGCCGACCGTCCCGGCAATAGCTATGGGAAAGCCAATGGCTGCTGATGTACCGATAGCCTGGTGCAGGGAAACATTGCACCAGAGCATGAAGGGGACCGAAAGGGTGCCGCCGCCGATTCCAACCAGGCTTGACACCAGACCGATAAAATTGCCCACACCGAACATCCCGGTTCGTTCAGGCAACTGTCGGCCGGGTTTCGGTTTTTTTCCGGTCAGCATCTGCACGCCCACATAGTAAAGAAATACAACAAAGAATCCTTTGAGCATTGGTGTGGAAAGTTTTGCTGCCACACAGGTCCCAAGAAACGTTCCGACAAAAATACCTGCAATAATTCGTCGC
Source organism: Desulfobacteraceae bacterium (assembly GCA_027858815.1). Classification (GTDB taxonomy): domain Bacteria; phylum Desulfobacterota; class Desulfobacteria; order Desulfobacterales; family Desulfosalsimonadaceae; genus SURF-3. The sequence continues at coordinate 5,077 of JAQIBZ010000417.1, read as the reverse complement.
ACCACGATCCATTTAACGGCACCCCGTCGGTGATGAGACCAGAAACTTGAAACTGATGTAAACATAATGCTTGCCATGGATGTGCCTAACGCCAGATGCATTATGGTATCATCGGATATTCCCTGACGGTTCAGACAAAAGATCAGCATCGGGACAATTACCAGGCCGCCGCCGATTCCCAACAGCCCGGCCAGGATACCTGCCACCGCACCGACTGCAGCATACATTGCTAAAATTGAAATCATTTTTTCGCTCCATCTATCTTTTCAGTTAGGTATATTTGTATTATTTCAAAAAGTTCTTGAATTTTTTTTGAATCCGGCAGCGCTTCCTGAATTATATCAAGATAACGCCTCGACCGGACGGCAGAAAAAGTCGCATCAAAATTAATATCAAAAATCCAGCCAACCTGAAGCAGTTTAAAATCATTAAGGCTTTTTACATGTTTGATATCAACAATCTGCTTATTCATTAAATCTTTAATAATCTGATCAGAAAATTCCGGGGTGTCCGGAAGATCAAGTTCAAGAGCTTCATTTCGGTGACTGCCTTTTTGACGATAATAATTTGTTACAACTCGAAAGATGTCTAACTTGTCAGCATCGCGCAGTAGTTTTGCAAAAAAAAGGCATGTTTTCGTTTCATCATCCGGCAGGGATGCACGGTTATGGTAGGAAATGATTCGGAGGATGAGGTTTTTTATTGGTTCCTCAAAAGCGTTTAACACTTTATTTTTAGTTAATATCTCAACTCCCAGCAGGGCGTGATTGACAGATTTTCCATCAGCAAAGGTTTTATAGCGGGCATATTGTTCAAATCGTCCGATATCATGCAGGAAAGCTGTTATTTCAGCCAGATGCAATTCATCAGTGTTTAACTCAAGGGAATGGCCAATATGTAAAATTTCACTGGAGACTCGAATAGAATGCTTCTCTTTGAGGATCGTGTTTTCGGTGGTCGCTTGATTGCCATGTTTAAAGTTTTGTACATAGGTGTAAAACCATTTTTTTATATCTTCAACATGCCTGAGAGTGATTTTTATTTCGTTCCGATTTTTCATTTTGGGTAGTCGTTTTATGAAGAATGATTTATTTAAATTTTGATGGCGTCGTAAAAAGTCCCATCTACTGCGTTGTAGCAATTTTTCAGCCACTCAAGATACTACATGTATGATTTCTTGTCTGAAAAATCACTACGCCTTGTATATGAAACTTTTATCTTAGCCATCTATATATTTTTTATGAGGGCATTAAATTTAAATTTAACCTTAATGTTTTTAATTGTTTTACCGACATCTTTTAGTGATGGTAAAAGATCAGCACCCAGATCAAAATAACAATCCGTGAAGACATACTCAGTGCCGTTGTCAGGCCGCAAATAATTGTCCCGTTTTTTAATCCGTAAATTGCCATGTAACGGGGAAGGGTTCTTCTGAGGCGTGTGACAGGAATCATCAAAATACCGCCGGCCAGCAGAGCAACAATTGCCTGAAACTGGGTGACAGTATGTTCTCCTAAAAGATTGGACATATAGGTTATCCCGACAGTAGGGCTTAAAATATATGCGCTGACCGGTCCGAGAACCGCCGGCGGGAGATTGAACAGGGATGTCATGGGGGCGATCAGTCTTTCAAATGCCTGCATCATGCCCGAATTCATCAATAGCTGCACGATCATGGTGACTGCGGCCAGCAGGGTGATCATGCGGAAAAACATTTTTTTGCGCGTATTCCAGGCGGCTATCAGAAGTTGTATGAAAGATCGTCTAACGCAATCCGGCTCTGCCGGATCGCATTCCATCAAATTAAATGCGTCGGCGAGACCATGCCGCTTTTGTATTTTCATTCGTCCGTATATGACAACAAAGCCAAGTTTTATCAGTCCGGTCATCCAGAAAGCGGCAATGTAGATCAGGCAAAGTTCTGCGCCCAGCAGGGGCAGGACAATAGGTATCTGGAATGTGAGTGTTTCCTTGAAATGAAAAGGAACGGTGTTCAGTACACCGGTGGCGATCAATTCCTGGTCTGAAAGCTTTTTGTCCTGATGAAACTGAGCGGCCATGGTATGTGCGGCAATCATAGAACCGATAGCGGCAAGAAAAGTCAACGCGCTCTCAGAAGGGAGGTTGGCCAGCCTTGCTACTGGTTTTCCGACGGGCCTGAGATGTTTCATCAGGCCCATCTGCATCAGCACTTCAATGCCGAACAAACTGACAAACATGACAGAACCCATTTTAAAAACCAGTTGCACTGTATATGACACTGACAGGATAAGCGTTTCCATAAATATCGTTTTATCCTGTCAGACTTTTGTGGTTTTAAAAACACCGGCAATAACCGATGCCAAACGGAGTGTGTGCCGGCGAATGTCGTCATCGGTTTTACCGGGATAACGGGCATAGCTGATCATAATGCCGTTTAATGCGGAAAACAAAGCATGGGCGGTGACCCGTGTATTCGATTTACGTCCGGAAGCAAGAAGGGCCAGCTCCATTAAGTTCATCAACTCTTTCATCTTTTTATCCAGTTTCCGAGTGGCATCGTAAGACAGTTCTCCGCCCAGCATAAAATGACTCATCATCTGGTAAAATGTCATATTATCATTTAAGTAGGTAATATAGAATTTACAGAGCTGTTCAAGTGAAGGCGGCTTTTCTTTGCCCAATTCATCGAGCATGCGCGTAATTTCTTCGGTGCTGTCTAAAAATACATCCAGAAACAACTCCATGAGGTTCGGATAATAGTTATATATTGTTCCGATACTGACGCCGGCATGTTTGGCAATCTCCCGGACAGTGACGCTTCTGAAATCTTTTATTGCAAAAAGTTCTAAGGCTGAATCAAGGACGATTTTTCGGCGTGAGTCCCGCTCGATTTGTTTTAAGTTTTCAAGTTTGATTTTAGGCAAAAGTTTTCTCCTTGGTGGATATATTGAAAAAAGTTTTATATCCCCAATGGCCCCAAGCAATCAAGTGTAAATAAATTTTAAAAAAATAGTGGGACAGGGAACAGAAAAAGTCTGTTCATGACATGATAGACAAAATTTGTTCCCCTTCATGTTAAATGAAGGGGAACGTTTGAGCTGTAGATGAGATAGTGGTTGAACGGAAAGTCTCCAAATTGCACTTTTTTTGTCATTACGAGGGAGGTACGACCGAAGCAATCTCATTATTGACAGGGGATTACTTTGTCGTTCGTTCCTCACTCCGCGTAATGACAACCATTATTTTGAAGTTTTCGTTCAGGCACGAGATAATTGTTTTTATGAATTTAGAAAGAGGGGCTATATTATTCATTGCTAAATCAAGGGTTCTGAATTTTCCCTTCAAAAACATCCATCATATCTTCGTCCGAAAAGCACCGTTCGGTAATATCCGGGTTGCCGGCATCATCTTCCATTATTCGACGATCATAAGATGGATCGAGGATCTGATTGTAATATTCATGCTGAATCATAAGGTTCATGATTTCGGTGGTGCCGGTCCATATCATGGCCAGTCGCTGATCCCGGAGAGCCCGTTCAATCGGGTAAACATCCGTATATCCAATACCGCCCATGATCTGCATGGAATTGTTGACCACATCCCAGGCCGCCTCGGTAGCAAATCGCTTGGCTTCGCTGACAAGACGCCGGACATTGGCATAGTTATTGTCGACAGCTTTGGCTGCCATATATGTAAGTCCCCGGGCAGCATCCAGCTGGGTGATTGAATCCGCGACCTTGAAACTGACTGCCTGGTATTTTCTGATTTCTTTTCCAAATGCCCGGCGGCGGTTGGAATATCGAACTGCCAGATCGAGAGCGCCCCAGGCGCCAAGGCATCCGGCCGCTGATGTCAACCGTTCGGGAATCATCATTTGGTGAAAACATAACGCGCCCCCATGCAGTTCTCCCACCAGATTTTCTTTTGGGACTTTGACGTCACGGAAAACCAGGCGACCGGTGCCGCCGCCTCGGCATCCCATGAGACCGTACATATATTCGGTTTCAACTCCGGGCCCTTTGTCAACAATTAAAAGACTAAGGCGGTTGTATTTGTGGGCACTTTCATCAAAGTTGGTCCGGCAGTAGACTAAGAAGAAGTCTGAACCTTCAGCCCCGACCACAAATCGTTTCATGCCGTTTAAAACAAAGTGATCATCGTGAAGTTTCGCTTTTGTCATGGCGCCGAAAAAGTCAGACCCGCCCCGGGGTTCGGTCAACGCTTCTGCAGCCACCAGCTTTCCTTCGATGTAGGGTTTTAAATATTTTTCTTTCTGTTCTTCAGTCCCGAAAACATTAAGGGCTTCCCCGACAATAGAAGGCATAGCAAACGCGCACCCCAAAGCAATACCCAGGCACCCGATTTCCTCGAAGGCTGCGATCTCCGCTACCCAGCTCATTTCCCGGCCCCCGTATTTCTTGGGAAAGCGGATTCCCCTGAGGTTTTTTGCCGCCAGTTTTTCGATAAATTCACGGGGGTAGACGATTTCGTCTTTATCCATTTTTCTTAAAAAGTCACTGGTAACTTCTTCACGGGCAAATTCGCGTACTTCCTGTTTTAATTCCTGTTCTTCCTGGGTCAGCAGAAAATCATACATAGGTGGCTCCTTCTGTAATTAGGGGTTTAAGAAAAGTATTTTTAAAGAAATAATATTTTTTGAACTAACTTCAATTTATTGAACAATGATCATTGTGTCAATTGAAATAAATATTTTGTACCCGTTCACAGGGTCAAAATTATCAATTTTTCATAAACCACTGGCCTGTAAGCATTTATAGGGTGCCGCAAATGCGAGGCGCCGGGCACGAAGACGTACTCGTCGTACTTCAAGTGCCCGGGAACAAAGCAGGTGCGGTGCCCTGTGAACGCTTACAATATTTTAAAACCAGGGTGCCAACTATATTGAAAAAATCTTGACTGCTTCAAAAAGCCTGGATAATTTTATTTAAATGTCGAAAACCTGGTCCTTTGGGTCAGGTCAGAGATATTTGGCTCTGCCCGCCAATGATGATTTGGTTAAATTCTTAATCGTAATCTTTCTCGTAATCATAATCTTTTGGGCGAAAGTCTGTATCAAAAGACAGATTAAGATTAT
>JAQIBZ010000351.1 GCA_027858815.1 Desulfobacteraceae bacterium | reverse complement strand
TAGCTTTTGCCAATATCGATAATATTTTGCTTTAAATCTTCCTAGCCGATGGAGAAATCCAGCAAAATTTTTCACCGGAAAATTTAAAAGCCGGGGTTTTCGTTCGGCCACTAACTATAGAGATGACCCAAGCCACTTCCCTTTTGATTTTCCGTATTGTACGACATTGCCCCAGACTTGAACGCCACAGGTCAAAATACAAATCAGGATCGTCATAATATCGATAAACTGTTGTCGTATATTATATTTTATGGGGTCTTCGATATTTGAAGAACAAGAACTGATATCAATTTCATCTTGAGCCTTGGTTAGTCGCTTTATAAGACATACAATACAAATATCTAATTATTTGCAAGAATGATACCATAGTCTCATAACAATGTATTTCCTTACTACTTTACACCTGCCGTTTCATTTATGAAAGAGGCCACCCAATGATTGATTAATCATTATATTTGATTAATCGTTCTATTTTCCAGTATGTTATTAAAAAAAATATTTTTTTGCTGAATAGCCCTTACTATCTTCCAACTCTTTATACACCTGAAAAAGTGCAATACTCATTACAACAAATATATCTAATAAAATTGGACATATTTAGCCACAGATGGTTAAATATAACCAAACAACTATTAAAATATTTGCGATTCCAAACGAGTCTTAGGGCCGTGGAAAGAAATATAACTAATTGACAATTTAATACTTTGATTGCGAGCATTTATTGAGACTCTGCCGAAAAAAAGTCATGATCTCCTGAGCAGAATACCGGTGATCAAATTTCATCACCGCCTTCCTGGCATTTGTAGCCAGACGCCGATGCAGATCCTCATCATCACACAATCTGCTGATTTCAGAAAAAAGCCCTGAAATATCACGTGGGGGAGCGATCAGAACATTTTCTTCATGACGTGCAAACAGAGAAACGCCACCACTGTCCGTAATTACACAGGCACACCCGCAGGCCATGGCCTCGGCAATGGTCAGGCCAAATCCATGAAAGTTTGAAAATTCAACAAAAATATGTGCACTTGAATACAACTCCGGCAAGTCTTTGTTGTCCACAATACCGTGATTCACCAAAGGAAATGAAAGATTATACTTATGAAGCTCCTGATCATCACATCCGAATACATGAATTTCAATATCCTGGCGAGCCTCATACAGCTTTTTTAAAACTTTTACGGCCGTGTCAAATCCCCGCTGGGGTGTTTGCGGACGTAACAGGGTCAGAATTTTTTTAGGGGAATTTTTTTTACCGCTAATATCCCTTGGATAAAATAAGTCCAGATCCATAATTGGCGGAACTTGAGCCACCTGCTTCCCCAGTTGCCCAATTTTTGAACAAACCCAGGGTGTCATGGCAAACATATATGGCGCAAAACGGTATGTGTCTTCAATGCAATCCCGAATCTTTGATTCTTCGACAGGATAAAAATCCGGTTCAAAATCCTGAACAAAATATAGCGGCAGGAAATCAGAGCGTTGCTTAAATATGGCTGCCATATAATAGACTGTGGTCCAAAGGGTAGCCACGACTGCATCTGCAGGGGGGAAATTTGCTATCAGGGCGTCGTAATTGTCAAAATAAATCGGCCGGGTCAGCAGTCCCGGAAACTCCTGATATTTTTTGGTTGTCAAAACAACCACCTTGACATCCAGTCCCATTTTAACCAGATCATTGGCCAGTTGAATAACAGTCAGAATCCCCCCGTAAAGCGCCATCTGATGAATGAGAAAAACAACACGATGAATTTTTCCCTGTGCCTTTTCCCAAAGTCCGGCTTTCAATGACGGATCTTCAAAAAACTGCCGAAAATTCTGAAGCACGGAAACGGAAGCTATTCCGGAAAGCATTTTCTCTATATTTCCATCATTCGCTACCGGAACGAGTGCCGGATCCTGCCAGTGCTTTGATACCAATGAGCGATGTTTCAAGCGTTGCTTTCCCAAAGGATTACAGGTCTTAAAATCCCGATATTTCCTTTTGTAATAATGTTTCCAGCGTTGATCAAAAATCCGGCGATTTTTCTGATACCGCGTATCACCTTGTCCCTTAAATGTAACCCTGCCTTCATGAAAAATAAAAGTATCTTCACAACATACTGTACGCCAGCCATTGGCCATTGCCCTCATGGAAAAATCGGACTCTTCACAATACCCTTTCCCATAAACCGGATCAAAACCACCCAGGGTTTCATAAACCCGACGCCGGATATAAAAACACCATCCTTCCGGGGTGACCACATCCGGATACCGGGGCTGAGTGATTGCTTCAATATGTTTTGCAGTTTCAAATATGGTTTCCCCGGGATTGGGTTTTATCCACAAGCGTGATGCAGAGTTACTCAAAGGGGATATAATTCCGATGAGAGGGTCGCTTTGCGCACATCGTACAAGTTTTGTCAGCCAGCCCGGTGTGACAATCGTATCACTGTTGAGCAAAACAATATCTTCACCCATCGTAGCCTGCATTCCAGCATTCACACTGCCCACAAACCCCAGATTTTTTTTATTCCGCACATAGGTATAATTTGGACGTTCTTTCACAAATTGCCTTAAAAATGAAGCCGTATGATTATCCGAACCATCATCCACGACGATCACCCGATATGGATAACGGGTAGCGTTTTCAATGCTTTCCAGACAATTTCGAACGGCACTGACCTGATTAAAAACCGGAACAATAACACAGCAAGTACGGTCGGCACTTTTACTTTCGATAATCGCCTCTCGCGCTGCAAAGATTTTCCCGGAAATCTTCTCAAAGTCATCAGCCGCATGATGAATACTAAAATTTTGGGCTGTCTCTATCGCTTTCACACTAAGATGCTTACGCAAACTCTTATCAGCCAGGAGACGCAGCACCGCCCGGGCCTGGGCATAATTATCGCCTGGCGGGACAAGCAACGAATTCTCTTCATTTTCCACATATTCCATAGGTCCGCCGCTATCGGTAAGAACACAGGCGCAACCACAGGCCATAGCTTCCAAACCAGTGAGTCCGAATCCATGAAAAAGAGACGTATCAATGTATATCTGGGCAGACTTGTAATATTTTCGCAAGTCTCCGGGATGCACAACGCCTATATTGTGAAACGGGAAAGGAACATCCGACTGACTCAAATCATTGGTGCCATATAGAAAAATCTCAATATCCGGATTTCTCTCATATACAAGGGTCAATGTCCTTACTAAATTCGAAAATCCCCGACGAGGAGTTCGGGGACGCACCATTGCGAGAATGCGCTGCGGTGCCGAATCGTCATTTACTTTCGGGCCGGGATAAAAAAGCTCCGGATTGAACCCAATGCGAATTTTTTGCATGGCATGATCAGGTTTCTTGATAAATGAACGGACTTTTGCAGCAATCCAGTCCGATGTGATCAGGTGGTTCAAATCCAACTGATAACTTTCAACTGCTTTTTCATAATTTAAGATTTCTTTTTGATCAGCCGAATCATCCGGCGAATCATCCGGCGAATCATAAAACATCACCTCAAAATCCTGAATAAAATAAAAAGGAGTATATGAATTACTGAGCACCGCTACCTGACTGACCAACTTTGCTGTTTTGCAATAAGTTGCCATTAGTAAAGCCTGACTCCCCAGACGGGTCGAAATCTCATACGCATTTTTACTAAAATATGGTTCAAACAGGAAATCAAAAAATAGTGTTTCTTTTTGCCTTTTACTCAGTAAAACAGCGATGATATTCCATCCCTTCAGAATCAAATCATTGCAAAACTCAATCAATACTAAATTGCCACCGTTGAGGTTGATATCCTGAAAAAATACCGCCAAAGTCCGGTCCGGGTATAGGCGAATGTCTGAATCTGAATAATTCTTCAATGACATCAAATTCTTTTTTTCCAATTGATTTGTTTTATGCCCGAAATCCATTTTATCTTGCTCAGACGTTGCCTGCTGAGAAATAAGGTCCGTTGTCACCGCCATTTTTTTTAAATGATCGGTAGTATACACAAACGTATCATCAGCCAGAATACAGTATTTACCTGATTTCGACAGCACTGCCGAATAATCGAAAAAATAGGATTCGATTGATGTATGTTGGAACGGAGGCAGAGGACACTGCCTGATGGCGGCCTGTTTAAGATAAAAAATATTTATATCCGGCATTGGTACAATTGGATACAGGCGCGCTGAAACCATACTCAGTTTCCGGGAGCAGGTGATGATATTATCTCCTGGATTCATGGAAAATGAATAGAAATTATGAGAAAGGGTTACAGGAGAAACCCAACCGATTCGCTGGTCCCGGTATGCCGCATTTTTCAATCCCATGAGCCAGTCCGGCGTCACTACTACCCCATCGGTCAAAATGCAAAAATCCCCCTGACCGATAGTCATAAACAATTCTGTCAGTGCGGAGGCGATCCCTTTTCTTTTTTGATACGCCACACGCTCAAAAAATCCTATATTCCGGGTCCACTCATCAATTTTCTCTCCCACAATTGAATTTTGGGAATCATCAATCACAAATAATGTGTTTTTGCTTAAATCCGTATGCTGATTTAAGCTGATGATACCCCGCCGCAGCAACTCCAGATCCCCGCAGGTGTAAAAAACAATATTCACATTATCCGGAGCGTTTATGTCTGAAAAAAATCCATTAAGTGTTGATTGATGAATATCCGAAGACACTGCCTTGAAATTGTGCTTTTTCAATTTTTCATTCGACCGCTGGCTCGCTTTATTGGCTACCGGCTTTGAAATTTTTTGGATGCAATCACCCACCGGCGTTATAAACTCCACACTACTTCCGGTCATTTTTTGATAAAACCGGTTGAAATCCCGCGCAAATGACATCGATCCGGGAAATGCGCCATCAGAAATATCCAGGGCCCTCCGTGCTGCCAGTTCAAAATTCGCCCTGGCAGCATTATCGGAGAATTGACGCAAAAACAAACGGCGACTTGCCTTTCGCATAGCCAATGTCCATGCCGGATTATCAAAAACATCTATTATAGCTGCCTTCATACTATCCCAATGCCCAAAAGGCACGATACGAAGATAACCCTGTGAGGCGAGCATGCCAAAATCGGAAATGTCATTGGCAATTATTACAGGCCCCATTGCGAAAGCATCCGTCGCCTTATAGGGCATCTGATAGTGGCTGGCCGGAACATCCGGATTCAGCCAAAGGATTACGAGATCAGCAGCGTAATTTATCCGGGCCATTGCCTCCCGATCCTGGGGAGGAAGTATATGCACTTGATCGCCGTATTTTTTTACAAGCCGCTCCTGGTCGGGAGTTGCCCGCGAACCAACAAACAACAATTTGTAACGCGGATCACTCAGGCGATCAACCAGCTCGACGAGTTCATAAATTCCCTTATGCCTGCGAAGTAATCCGCCGAACAAAATGATCCGATCTTCCGGGCTGAAACCAAGTTTAGCACGGACAACATCCCGATCATAAGCCGCCGGATCATAGATTTGCTCGTCTTTGAGATTTCGCATATAAAGGCAATGATTGCTAAAGTGCGCATCAATATTTTTGTTGTGAGTCACCTTAACCGAAACCTTCTTTGCCGACGCATCCATCAACTGAGACCACAAATCACTGTAAGGAGAAATCAGTGCCGGATCATTCAAATTGATACTGTCAAAGGAGGCATTCAAGTGCCTGTCAGTTGCTTTCGGTGAGCTGACAACCGTTTCAAGATCGTTGATTTCCAGAATCAGCGGGATACCTTGAAAACAGTTAGCAAGCAGCGCAATACCGAGACTCGGAAGACGGGGCTTTACCACATAAATAAGATCCCCATCTATTGCATCAACAGCCTTTTTCATAGACTTAAAAAAATCAGGAAAATCTGTGCCTGGCAAGTACAGTGTTTCAAACGCAGGCGTCACGCCCTTAAGGGGCGGGAAAATTTTTTCTTCAAAGAACCTGAAGGAAATCAGTTGAACTTCGTAATCTCTTGAGAGTGCTTCAGCAAGTGCAAATGGCTTGGAAAAATGGTTGCGGCATAAATCCCAGGACAAAATTGTTACCTTGCGTATCGGCAGTTTATCCTTTACGGGCAATCCATTTTTAAAATAATCATCTAAAGTCTGGTTAATGAGGGGAATACAGGTATTGTCATTTTTTTTTGTATGGGTTATCTGTGCCAGATTATCATTTCGATGATACAAAACCATCAGATGTTTTAAGTGAAGCGGATCACGAAGCCACGTATATTTAAGAATCAGGTCATAATCTTGACGCCGAGATAAATTTTCGTTAAAACCGCCAAAACAATCATATAATTCACGATGATGAACAAAGGAGTTCAAGTCAATAAATGGTTTTTTCAGTAATTCCTCATGATTGAAAAAGTGGCTGTTAAAGGACTTGATTCGGGCCTTATTTTCCCTGTCCACATGAAAATCAATATAATCGGCATAGAGTGATGAATGCCCTGGGTTTTCAAGCAACCCATTCACCACAGCTGCAAGAAAAAACGGATGCCAGTAATTATCACTGTCAAGATAGGCAATGATGCTCCCCCGCGCACTTTCCAATCCCTTATTGCGAGCTGCTGCGGCTCCTATTTTTTGAAATTTCGTATAATGAATGCGGGAATCGCCATACTTCGTGACAACGGCCTCTGTATCATCACTACTGGCATCATCGCATATAAGCAGTTCCCAATTGGTATAATGTTGCTCAATAACCGTTTCAATACTTTTTCCGATGATGCTTGCCCGGTTATAGGTCGGCATGATGACACTGACCAGGGGCGGGTTGTTGCTATTCTGACCAGTTACGTCAATTTGTGAAATTATTGCTTCATCATGGCATAACGATTGAATTAACTTTTGCGGCATGGCCTGATTTGATAGGCTATATAACTGCCGACCAAAGGTAGATCTAAGAATCCGTGATGAAAGAGCTGATTTCAATTGCAGCGTATCGTGCTTGTTTCCTTTACGAACCTTCTTTATTTTATGGATTGTGTTGTTCAGAAGTTTTTCACATTTTTTACGGCTTTCTGATGAATATAAAGGCGTCCAGTGGTCTTTATTTCCCTCTTTGATCCATAAACACCAGACATTTAGTTTTTCCACCATGCTCCGAATCAATGAAACATAATTTTTCGAAACGCTAAAGTTCCGTACATATAGATAATGCGCCTTCCTGCACAAAAAGGCACACACATCGCCGGAAATTTCGATCATCAATCGATCGGCAGAATTCTCTCCTGTAGATTCAATCCCACGAAAGTTCATTCCTGGACTGAGTCGTGCCAATGAAGCGGAAATGATGTCCGATGTATAGGCTGCGTCATTTTTCAAAAAAAGCAGCCAGTCATATTTCGCCTTTTCTGCCACAAGATTTGCCAAACCTGCTATGGTTTCTTTTTTTTTCCGATTTATCAGACGGATAAATCCCCTGGCAGCAAAATGAGAAACGACTTCTGCAATGTCGCCTGAAGAACCGTGATCGACAATAATCAGTTCCACCGGCAAATGCGTATTGGCTTTAAAAAAACCCTGAAGCAGGCGATTCAGATATCGGGCCCGGTTATTCGCAAGGATAATAATGCTGACGCCATGTAAATTTTTTACAGGTTTCCAAGGCACATTATAATCCCGGGCCAGACCTTGCATTTTATATAATGGAACCAGACCATTAAAGCCTTTTAAAAAACGTTTCTTGAAAAGGGCTCTGTCTTTAGGATTGGATCCGCCGCCATCCTTGTTCGGATCGACTTCCACCAGGGTGCAGTCTGGATTGTATACATGCATATCCAATGCTCTGGCAATTACCGTAAGCTCATTATCAGCGGCATGAGATACATAGACCGGGGAAAGAACCCGACCTTTATACAGTGATTGGACCCAACTGGTCCTGACCATTCCGAAAGAGGCAATCCGCCCCTTCCACTTGCCATCATTGAAGGCCAGCAGACCTTTACCTGTCTTATCCAAGGTATCACAGGCATCTTTCAACCACCCCCGACCAGGCCAGGCATCCTGTGCCAGATAAACAATGTATTTGGTGGAGATTCTGGCCGCCGTTTGATTCAATGTTTTGATAAATCCCTGTCGCCTGCTGTCAATAACCACCAGAACAATACATGGTACTTCAGCACGCCGATAAAGAATCCGGGCGGTTTCCATCCCCAGATCGGCATCTGTACAAGGCATGATCACTGCCACGCCTTTTGGATCAGAAAATGAAAAATCATCTATATCCCGAACATCCAGCAGCCGGATGCTTTGATTCTCAGACACCATGTTATTATTCATATTCGTTTAGCTTTCTCTTTTTGTAATCGTTCACAGGGTATCACGCCGAGGCGTGACTTTGTTCCCGGGCACTTGAAGTACGACAAGTACGTCTTCGTGCCCGGCGCCTCGCATCTGCGGCACCTTGTAAACGTTTACAGATCAGTGGTTTACGAAAAACTGATAATTTCGAACCAGTGCAGAATCATTTGAAAATTTATTTCTTCTATTGTTTTGATATAGACTCCGGACTATCCCAGCCGCCGGAAATATCCCAATCAATCAGATATACCGGTTCATTTCCTGGGATTCCGCCTTTGTCATGGGGCGGCTGGCCGTTTTTCTGAATCAACATGGTTAATACCCCGTCCCTGGCCCAACGGGTGCGATCAATAATGGGTTCTGCATCCTCCAAATTTTCCGGCCAAAGAATTTTCAATTCGCTTAATTCAGGATCATCATCCGGAGGGAAAAATCTTTGAACCGCCATTTTATAACCGGTCACATCCCCCCTGTAAATCATATAAAAATAGTTTTGATTTCATTACAAACCACATGACTTACAAATAAATAAAAAAAAGAAATACCCATTATAAAACTACCCTTAAAAAAATTACGAATTTTTCTTGGATACTCCATGATTTCTTACTTTCTCCAAATTCTTAAGCATCGTCTCCGCATCCAACCCCGAATTGCGATTATTTTTAAGCTTATTTAACACCTCTGGGATCATCTTATGATTTGAAGAATATACACCTTCACGATCCAGAATTTCGACCGGTGGCGTCATGTCAGCGGCATATTGCCGGACGATTTCATCATAATTTTCCCACAGCACATTAC
>JAQIBZ010000263.1 GCA_027858815.1 Desulfobacteraceae bacterium | reverse complement strand
GTTTCGGCCAAAGCAGGTTTGTCATTCCCGAATGTTTCTATCGGGAATCCAGTTATGTGCTATTCCGAACATAGATTCCGGCTAAGCTTGTCCTCGAATGTTTCTATCGGGGAAGCATGCCGGAATGACATTGTACTGGCCGAAACGATGACCAAGGCCAGAATTTCCTTCAAATCAAAAAAGCCGCCCACTTTTATCGACTGCTCGCCTCCGAAAAATTTCGCAATCCTTTTTTGAGTTGCCGTGTAGGGTTTTGACATAAAAAGTATTGCTATATTATTGGGTTTTTACTGATTCATTGAATAAAAAAATGTCCCTGTTCTGTTCAAGGCTCAAATCCAACCTATGTCAACTTAGGTTCAATTAGGGCGTTACAATATTAAATGTGCCCTTGGGCTTTTCAAACAAAAGGAAAAACCGCACCAGATCAATCCGGCTGCCGCTGGTTTCAAGATCATCGGAAAAAATCGTATCCTTAATACCGGCTTTGCCGATGGCCATTTTCAGAAAAAGCTCATGGGTCAGCTTAAGTGTGGCATCGGCATCCGGGTCAGGGGCAGCCTTTTTATGGTGCAGAACCGAATTTTCCAAAGTCAAAATATGGCTCTCGTTAATGTCTTTAAAAATGATGTTTATAACAAGATTTTTGCCTTCTGCAGCAGGGCCATCCAGCCTGACGGCCATGCTGTCAAAAAAGCGGGATAATGGCGTATGCCTCAACAGATCTAACTTATTGTCAATATTCATGCCTTTTTGAGGCGCCCCATGACGCAACTCATAGGCGGCACTAAGGTAAACATTACGCCATGAAGCGCTTTCAGACTGGTAGCCCAGCTGGTCATATGTATTTGCCAGAAGTGCTTTTGCCCTGACATTATCCGGTTCCGCGAACACCAGATGGTTGAGCACCTCTGAAACCCAGCGGTAATCACCAGTATCAAAGGATGTCTGGGCTTTTTTCAGAACCTGATCCGCACCACCCATATAATCTATGTATCGAATTGCCGAATTCTCCGGCGGCAAAGGGTCAAGATTTGCGGGATTTGCGTCATACCAGCCAAAATAAGCCTGGTAAACAGCTTTTGAGTTGTGCTTAAGGGTGCCGTAATAGCCGCGGTTTGAAAAAAAAGTACTCAAAGATTGTGGAAGTTTAATCTGTTCGGATATTTCACGGGGTGTATAACCGGCATTGGCAAGCCTGACGGTCTGGTCGTGTGTGTATTTATAAAGATCCCTTTGTTTTTTCAAAAAGTCCATGATCGGTTCATTGCCCCAGATGGGCCAGTGGTGACATCCAAAATATATGTCCGCATCACCGAACAGCGTTATCGCCTCATCAATATAACCGCTCCACTTTAATGCGTCACGAACTTTTGCCCCACGCAATGTATATAAATTGTGCATATTACGCGATACAATTTCCGCCCCGCAATATGCCTTTACATCCGGAAGATAAAAGGTCAGTTCAGCCGGTGCTTCAGATTCAGGGGCGTATTGAAATACAAAACGAATTCCATCTATAACCATTTTCTGCGGTGTCTTGTACACAATCTCTGTTGGTGGCAGAATGCCGACTGTCCCCAAAAAAGGAACGGCATGGCCAAGCCCATCGTCCACATGTCCTCGCGCTGAATGTGACAGATGCTTGCCGTACATATACTCGGCCCGTCGTAACATTCCTATGCCTGCAATAACATTTTCACTGGTAGCCTCAGCCATGAAGCCTTTGGGGGCAATAATACGAATTTGTTGGTTTTCTACTTCTTCAGGTGACAGCACACCCAGTACACCGCCAAAGTGATCTATATGGCTGTGGGTGAAAATCATTGCAACGATGGGCTTTTCTTTTAAATGCTTTCGTGCAAAAGCAATGGCTCTGGATGAAGTTTCCATGGTGGTCAAAGGATCAATGATAATCCATCCGGTTTTGCCTTCAATAATTGTCATATTGGAAAGGCAAAATCCCCGAAGCTGATATATACCTTTGGTTACTTTAAACAGGCCATGGATTTTGTTTAATTTTGCCTGGCGCCAAAGGCTTGGGTTGACGCTTGATGGTGCATCATCTTTAACAAATCCATAGGCGGTCTGATCCCATATAACGGTTCCTTCAGCATCGCTGACACGCAAATCCGGATCACTGGCAATTAAGCCTTTTTGGCACTCAATAAACGATTGTTGGTCTGAAAAAGGAAGAGCGTCAAGAACGCTTGCATTTAATTCCTTAGTTAATGCTGTTGGAGCAGTATGCCCATTAATATCTGCATCCGGTGCATATGGCACTTCTCTTTTGCAACCGGCAAGCATAGCTATCGATATGAGTAACAGAATTATAACTTGTTCTTTCATGCTAAATCTTCCGAAATAGAATTGAATGTGATTGGAACTTACTTGACCTGTTGAGCCATGTTCTTTTGACGGCCGCAAGGGCGTCTTCTTTTAATAGAATGAAATAATGCAGCTACAGAACTGCTTCGCCCAGAAGCTGTCTTAATCTCGGCAGGATCATATATATCAATGAATCCTTTACCCAATCCATATATTGACGGCTTGCCGGATCCATTCCCAGAATGCCTGCATAGTATGTTCTTGCGCCAAGGTAGTTAACGGCCAGTGTATTAAAACTGGTAATTAACATTTCAATATTATGCTTTGAGCCTTTTAACGGGATTGCTTTCGTAAATGTAAGCGTTGTTTTTTCGAAGAAATTTTGTATCAGCTGATAACCGGGGATGATGTCCGATTGTTCGGCCGGAACCAGGTTAAGCGTTATTATACGCTGGACTTTGGGATGCCTTTGGGCAAAATCGAGAAAACGGTCGATATACAGTGCAAGGCCTTTTTCCGGGCCTAATTTTGTGAGACCGTCAAACCATGAAATGTTGGCTATATAGTATTTTTCAGTTGATATTTTTAAAACTTCTTCAAAAAGCGCCGCTTTGGTGGGGAAATAATAATTAATCAGCGGGTGGTCAATGCCAGCGGTTTTTCCGATCATCCGAATGCTAGCACCATGATAAGGATAGTCGGCAAATACCTCTGTAGCCGCCTCAAGGATTTTTTCTCGGGTCGGTTTTTTATGCTGCCCCTTTTTCTTTGGGAGTGAGGACCTTTTTGGGGGGGGATTTGTTTTTTGAGGGCTTGCCATAATAAACTATTATGCTTGTTACGGATTGTTCTGTCAAGCAGGTTTTAACGGCCGTTAAAACCTGCTTGACAGAACAGTTCAGTCTGGTTAAAATTTAACGATCGTTAAAAAATTAATTTGAATTACTATTATGAGGAGATATTATGAATTTAGAGCAAAATAAAAATAAAATCATGCCTGAAAATAAGTGGTCAAGAAGAGACTTTTTAAAATTAACGGGTGCTGCTGCCTGTGCTGCTGTAATGCCAGCATGCGCCCATCGTATGGAAACCACGGAGGCCGAGTTTACAGTGATGCCGGTTGCAAACGACTGGACGCCCCACGTGGCAGGGGCATGGATACCAAAAGGAGAGCATGCCGACGCCTATGATGTTTTCAAAAAAACCATCGAGGCGTCTACGGATTTTTCCTGGCTGTCCAAAAGCGATTCCGTATTGATCAAGCTTTCGCTCAATTCAGGCAATCCTTATCCGGCTACGAGTGATCCGTGGGCATTGGCTTTTATGATCCGGCTTTTACGGGAAAAAGGCGCCGGCCGCATTATGGCGGGTGATTCCAGCGGTGTGGAGAGTGTGCTCTGGACAAAAAAAGACCAGAAAGGATCTTCCAGAGAGTGCTGTAAGCAGGCGGGGCTTTTTGACGTTATAGAGCAAAACAGGGTAGAAGCCGTATTCTTTGAAGAACAGGGATATGACGCGTTCATGCCGGTATCTCCTGCCGGATTGCATCATTGGAAAGAACCCTTATGGGTCACATCAACCATCAATGAGACAGATCATATTATTTATCTTGCCCGTGTAAGTTCTCATGTATTGGGCGATATCACCTCCGGCATGAAAATCGGTGTGGGCTTTTTAAGAGAAGACAGTAGGAAGGCGTTTCATCAGGGGGGCGATTCGTTTTATGCCATGTACGAAGAGATTAACCAGATACCGGCGATCTCGTCAAAACTGCGCCTTGTGGTATCATCCGGAAGAAATGTACTTGCCACGTTCGGGCCGGATAAAGGCCATGTCACGGCGCCCGATCTTGGGCTGATTATTTCATCCGAAGACCTGTTTGCCCATGAAATTCTTGCCTATGCCTGGCTTTTATATAACCGGGAGTTTGAAACAGATTTTTTTGATGTGGGCATCACCGGCCGGCTGACCAAAAGACGATCGTTTATCAACAAGGGGTTTGTCTGGGTGACATGGGAAGACAGTGATTTTAATCAAACCCCTGCAATCCCGTTGTTTATTCCCGGAAACATCTACGCCCATCCTTCTATGATGAATTTTATGAAAAGAAAGGGCGGGCGTCCTGCCAATATCGATTGGGAACAGGTAAACGCGCCCGCAGGATGTGAAAAGATGGCCGATTATATTAACGGTAAAATCGCAACCACCAGTTAAGTTATACAAACCTGAGTTGAACGATTTTTGAGGTTGCCGAAGATGAAAAATAATTCATATAAAGAGGAGTGAGGCTATGCGTTACTGTGTAGAACCCACAGAGGACGAACTGATTGAATTTCGAGATGAGCCTGTTTCAAATAAATCCATTGTCATGCTGAATATGTTGCGATTTCGCAAAGAAGCAGACTACAGTGGAACCGGTATGGACGCAGCCCCTTGCTCTGGTCATAAGGCATAC
This sequence comes from Desulfobacteraceae bacterium, assembly GCA_027858815.1. Classification (GTDB taxonomy): domain Bacteria; phylum Desulfobacterota; class Desulfobacteria; order Desulfobacterales; family Desulfosalsimonadaceae; genus SURF-3. Next base: position 3,846 of record JAQIBZ010000263.1, on the reverse strand, counting down.
GATCGCTATTCAAAGGGAGTGATTCCTCTCATGCTTGAGGTTGGTGGGACACCGCTGTGGATGGGCAAGGTGCGGTCTTCCTTCATTGCGCCGGATGGGGAAAGCTGGGATCAGGTATTGCTCGTATACTACCCCTCACGTCATGCATTTATGAAAATGATCCGAACAAAGGCCTACATTGAAGTTATGAGTCACCGTACAGCAGCGTTGCTCGATTCCAGGTTGATAGAAACACAACCGACGCGCCTGCCAAAAACCATTTTAAGGCTCATCGGCATGGGACTTCGCGTTAAATCAATGCTGAAGCCACGACCTGTGGATCCTGAATCCATTATGCGCAATGTTTGATTTATCTAGTTAGGGGAGAAAATATGGGTACGCGCAAAAGAATGAAAGACCGGTATCGCCGGTTCTCGTATCTGTCGGATATCGAGGGAATGAAAAATGCCATCGGTGAAATGCGGGGGAAGTTTTTTCCTATCACGGAAAAAGGGTGTGCGCATCGGCTCGGCAGCTTTGTGGTGAACTTAAAGCTTGCCCCCAATCGCCAGCGGCCGGACGATATTCATGCATATTGTCTTCATTATCAGTCTGAATTTTTTTAACTCACTATTAATAGGGACGTAATAATGACAAACGTTGAATCCGAAAGAAGGAAAACGAACCATCCTGTTACAATCACTGCGGCATCAATCAAAGAATTAATAAAGGCGGAAGGTATCGACCTGGTGGGAATCGCCGATGCCCAAAATTTGATTTTAGCATATCCGCCCCGGCCGGCCACGGATTTGATGCCCACTGCTAAAAGTGTGATTGTGATGGCGGTTGCACACTCTATGGGATCAGTATATGCCCCGGATATTATGCTCTGGACCCGGAGTAAAATGCAAACGTCACGGCTGCTGGATGAAACCGCTGAAAAAATAGGGCGTATGCTTGAACACGAAGGTTTCCTGTCTCTTCCGATTTCAGCGGACAAACCAGTGGAGATTTTTAAAAATGATCCAAAGACCGGGAAAAAATTTCGCCAGACCCGGACGATCGGATTTTTATCTTTAAAGCATACGGCAATGAGCTGCGGCATGGGGGAAATAGGGAAAAACAACTTGCTGCTGACACCGGAGTTCGGGCCGCACCAGAGATTGTGCGCAATTATTACTGAGGCTGAACTGGAACCGGATCCACGGCAGGATTTTAACCTGTGTAACGGGTGCAGTAAATGTGTTGCCGCATGCCCGTCAGGAGCCTTAAAAGAGGACGGGTTTGATGTGGATCGGTGTTTTGTATACTGGTCATTGGGATTTAAGAAACTTCCGCCGACAAAATTACGGCAGTGGCCGGGATATCTCCGTATGCTTCAAAAACATTTAAAGCGGCGTGATGTACTGGTGGAAACAGGGCAGATCTATATTACAGATGTGGATTTCTGTATTGAATGCATGCGTGCCTGCCCTGTGGGTGAGCGTTGGAAAAAAATTCGTCCGCAGCACCTTCCGCATCAGAAGTCCGGCGGCACGGGATAGTTATTGTCGGTAGTGCGCATTTCGAAAAAATCAGAAATAGTGAGATCCCAATAGGTCGTGTTAGTTTTTTTTCAGTTCTTTCAAGGTTTATGAAATCAATGTCTTATCACAAGCCCAAAAAAAAGGCTATTGGATCAATTGGCAGGCCCAGCTAAAAGCTCCGAGAATTCCGCCTGCTTGACAATCCAATTCCAGTTGCGGTTCACTTCCGCTTGGAATGCGTCTACCACATCTTTGTATTCCGGTTTGTTTAAATGCTTGAACCTGCCCTGAAGGAACATCCATTCGGTGACCGGCACTTCTGTTTTGGGGGTGTAATTGATCTTGTACTCGCCATCGATCACTTCATAAAGCGGCCAATATTTAGATTCAACACCCAGGCGTGCGGTTTCAACGGCCATATCCGGCGCGATCTTCCATCCGGGAATACACGGGGACAACAGATTGATAAACGCAGGCCCGTCAAGCGCAATGGCTTTTTTCAGTTTTTCCGACAGGTCCACCGGATCATGAATGCTGGCCTGGGCCACATACCCGATATTATGAGCCACCATGATCCGCGCAAGATCTTTGCGATTTCCCTGTCGGCCGTAGCTCTGTTCACCCACCGGCGTTGTCGTAGTGCTCGCACCCATAGGAGTGGCACTGCTTCTCTGGACACCCGTATTCATATACGCCCCGTTGTCGTAACAAATATACACCAGGTCGTGCCCTCTTTCCATGGCACCGGAAAGGGACTGGAGCCCGATATCATAGGTGCCGCCGTCACCGCCGATGGCGATAAACTTATAGGGTTTCGTAATCTTGCCGCGTTTTTTGAGCGCCCGGTACATGGTTTCCACGCCGCTCATGGAAGCACCCACATTTTCAAACGCCGTATGAATCCATGGAATTTTCCACGCAGAATACGGAAAAATGGAAGACGCCACCTCCAGACAGCATGTGGCATTGCCTACCACGATTTCATAACCATCTGTTACCCGAGTGAGCATTTTGGTAAATATGGGCACCGGACATCCGGCGCACATGCGATGCCCGCCGGCAAAAGCACTCTCTTTTTTCGCCATCTCCTGTAAACTGGGCATAATTAACCTCCCCTGACCTTCAAATAATCCGTTATCTTTTCCACCTTGCCGGTTTCAAGATATCGTTTGTTTTCTTCAAAAACATCATGGATATCGGACATGAACAGCTCGCGACCGCCCAGGCCATATATCCGGTTATACACCATGGGTTTTTCCGGTGCATCAAACAGCGCGGTTCTGATTTCGGTAAACAAAGGACCATATGCGCCCATGCTTTCCGAACGATCCAGAACGGTGACGATTTTAACACCTTTAAGGGCCGCTGCGATTTCCTCGTATGGAAATGGCCTGAATGACCGGATCTTTAACAGCCCGACGTTGTCACCTGCTTCTCTTCGTTCATCAATCACTTCTTTAATTTCACCGCAGACCGAGTTAATCGCAATAATGACCCGTTCGGCATCATCTAAACGATAGGATTCAAACAGCTCGTATTTCCGGCCGAAAATGTCTGCAAACTCCGCACTGACTTTTTCAACCACATCCTTGGCGTTTTTCATGGCCATATGCTGGGCCCGTTTATGCTCCATATAATAATCCTGTAGATCCAGCGCGCCCCATGTTGATGGGTTTTTCGTATCAAGGACCGGGTAGGTGGATTCAAATTCACCGATAAATGCTTTTACCGTGTCATCATCTTCCAGCTGCATGGTCTGAACACAATGAGAAATAATAAATCCGTCCATGCATACCATTACGGGCAACCGAACATCCATGCTTTCGGCGATCTTAGGAGCCATAATCAGGTTATCATAGGCTTCCTGGTTGTTTTCCGCATACAGCTGAATCCACCCCGCATCCCGCGCCCCCATGGAATCACTGTGGTCTGCGTGGATATTAATCGGCGCAGACAACGCCCGGTTGATCAGCGACATGACAATAGGCTGCCGCATGCTGGCAGCAATATAAAGCATTTCCCACATCAGAGCCATGCCGGCAGAACTCGTGGCGGTCATCACCCGGCCGCCGGCGGCTGCCGCACCAATGCACGCACTCATGGCACTGTGCTCGCTTTCCACGGTAATCATTTCCGTATCCACTTTGCCGTCCGCGACAAACTGGGAAAAATCTTCTATCACCTGCGTTGACGGTGTAATCGGAAATGCGGGGACCACATCCGGATTGATCTGGCGCATACATTCGCTCATTGCCCCGGCACCTGTTATTGCTACTATTTTACTCATGATGTTTCTCCATCAGTGTTCTTCTTTGACATAATCAATGGCCACCTTCTTGCC
>JAQIBZ010000218.1 GCA_027858815.1 Desulfobacteraceae bacterium | reverse complement strand
CAATAAAAGTAAATAGCGCTGATATGTTATTCATTAGATAACCACTTATTATTATAAAAGATTATTAGAAAATTATTTTAATTATCATACTTTAATTATTGTGTAAATAGTCCAGATTGTCCCTAAATTAATCGTTTAAGAAATGTTGAATTTTGCTCAGGCGTTGATAATGGTCAGGTTACGGATTGCTTTTTTTTTAAAAAATGATAAATATATTTTAATAAGCATTCTGTTAATTCTAAAAGACAATAATTACAGCATACCATAAATAAAATGAAATCACCGGCCATTTTAATTATTGATGATGAAAGCGCTATCCGCAGTGGCGTCCGTTTATCCCTCGTTGATGAGGGGTGGTCGGTGGATACCAGCGCTACCGGCACTGATGGGCTTAATCAGGCGCTTACTGGAGCGTATGATGTTATCCTTCTGGATATCAAACTTCCTGATATCAGCGGAATGGAAATATTAAAAACCCTTCGTTTACAACAGCCGGATGTGTATGTCATTATGATGACTGGATTTGCGACGGTTCCAAATGCAGTAAAAGCATTAAAAATAGGTGCTTATAATTATATTGCCAAGCCGTTTTCAAGTGATGAAATAATCCTGGCGGTTAAGAAAGCGTTAGAGAATAAACATCTTAAAGAAGATAATCTGTCTTTGCGCAAACAGCTTTATCAGCGGTATGATTTTAATCAGATTGTGGGAGAACATCCGTTGATTAAGAATGTTTTTGAGGCCATCAAGCGGGTGGCCCCGACGGACAGCACCGTTCTCCTTGATGGGGAAAGCGGAACCGGAAAAGAACTTTTTGCCGGTTCCATCCATGCCCATAGCCTTCGTGCTTCCCGGCAGTTTATTGTGGCAGACTGCAGTACGTTTTCGGCCAGCCTTCTGGAAAGTGAATTGTTCGGTCATGTGAAGGGTGCTTTTACCGGAGCGGTGCAAAATAAGGCCGGCATATTTGAAGCGGCTGACGGGGGGACCCTGTTTCTGGATGAAGTGGCCAACTTAAACATGGAAATTCAAGGAAAACTTCTCAGAGTTATGGAAACCCTTGAATATAAGCCGGTCGGGGCAAGTCATACCCGGAAATCGGATGTGCGAATTATTGCCGCCACGAATCAAAATTTAAAAACTCTCGTGAAAGAGGGGACATTCCGGCAGGATCTGTTTTATCGCATGAATGTGTTTCCGATTTTTTTGCCGCCGCTTAGAGAGAGAAAAGAAGATATCCCGAGGCTGGTTTATCATTTTTTAAGATTTTTTTGTCGCAAGACCGGGAAAACAATCGATGGATTTTCAGACGAAGCACTGGACAAGATGTTGGATTATTCATGGCCGGGAAATGTCCGGCAGCTTAAAAATGTAGTTGAACGTCTGGTGATTATGACTGACCAGACTGTTGTGGATTCCGGCAGCCTGTTGAATCATTTTGAGAACCATCGGAATCAGGGAAAAGATTCTGTGCCGAGTACCCTGGAAGAACTCAAATCCGTTAAACGTCATTTGCTGGAAAAACAATTCGCCCGGATTGAGAAGTCTTTTCTTCAAAAAGCGTTGGATGCCGAAAATGGTAATATTACCCGAGCCTCTGAGCGGGTGGGGATGCAGCGTTCCAATTTTTCCGCTTTAATGAAAAAACACAATATCTCCAATCTATCCCGAGAAAAATAAACACACCGCCAGCCATTACCGAATATCTCTTTATACAAATCAGTTTTAGTCGTATTTATTTTTATATGGTTCTATCCTATTGAGATTATGCTCGTAATGGCTTGTCTCTTGTTTTATTGTGTATAAATTTTTATATGATTCCGTTCCAAGCTGACCTGCATGTCCTTTTGCTTTCACAGATGTAAGTATTTGATTTTTTATATTAAATCAACAATATTCATCGTTGTGCGATTTCTGGCACACCCATTGCAATATTCCTCCTCTTCACAATTGACAACAAAACGTTTTTATTAATCCCAATCAGGAGGACGCATTATGACACAGGTACAGAAAAATCTGGCAATAACAAGTGAATATCATCCGCATATTCTGGTAATGGAAGACGATCTCAACGTTGCCAAAGGGCTTGAAATGGTCTTAACGCAAGAAGGGTATGACGTTTATTTAGCAGGAACAGGAAAGCTGGCAATGGAGGCTTTTAAAAATAAACAGTTTGATTTGCTGGTGGCTGACATTCGACTGCCGGATATCAACGGAATGGAGATTATCCGGGAGGTAAAAGAAAGCAAACCGGAGATGGAGGTTATTGCAATTACAGGATATGCCACTACCTCTCTGTCGGTTGAAGCGATGAAACTGGGAATTGCTGATTTTCTGCCCAAGCCGTTTACTGAAGATGAGATTAAATCAAGTATCAGTGAAGCACTTCGTAGTCGCCAGGCAAAGCCGGCTGTTCAATCGGCTGAAACCCAGGAGGAAAAACTAATTCAGAAACGACATGTTATTGAGGTGTTAAATCGGACCGCCGATGATGAGGATTTCTGGATGAACCTGATGGAAAAAGGTTCCCTGGCCCTGGATGCATACGTTCTTTCCGATGAAGCCAAAGCAGCGATTGCGTCCGGCGATTTAAGATGGATTAACCAGAATATTGGAGAGCTGACCCAGAAACAGTTGATGTTTATTTATAAGCGACTCGAACGGGAGGCATGGTAGTCTCAGGAATCATTAAACATTTAACAAGGTGAGAAAAATTGTCATATATTTTGCCGTTGTTTTTTTTATTAATTGTTTCCCAAAAAAATAATTTAAGGCTTGACAGTCATTCTTTGTAGGCGTAGTGGTTTTCTTTGGTTTTTTGGCATATACCCATAAACTTTGATGCCTGAAATTCTTTATTTTGGTATAATATTAACAGGTATTTGAATGGATTCTTCAGATATATTTAAAAATTATTTTGGGGTGTTCCGGGACATCATCCGGACGATGCATACCACGAACAGCCTTGAAGAGGTGCTGAATCTGGGTGTTAAAAAAACATCCGAGGCGTTGCGGGCCAAGGGTGCCCTGGTAAGGCTTCTCAATGAAACAACTCAGCAGTTGGAAGTTCGCGCTGCCTGGGGAATGGATAAGTGTTATCTCAGTAAGGGACCTGTGAGCAGTGATAAGTTATTGAAATGGGGCAATGATGGTCGGAAAATTCATATTATCACCGATATTTTAAATGCGTCTCAGGTCGCATATTCTCAGCAGGCATGGGATCAGGGAATCCGAATGATGTTGGATATCCCCTTATCTGTTAGTTCGAAGATCGTGGGATTGGTCCGTATTTATATAACAGAGTTGCGTCATTTTTCTGAGGATGATCTGGATTTTATGATTACCGTTGCGGAGCAATTTGCCTGTGTGATTGAGCGGCTTCGGTTGATGGAAAATCAGAAAGCCCAATATAATCACCTGGCCTTACATATGGAAAAAATGTCATCCCTTGGACGCATGGCTGCCGGGATTGCGCATGAAATCAACAATCCCCTGGCCGGTATCCTGCTTTACAGCTCCAATCTCATCAAGAAAGTTCCACTCCAGAGTCCTTTGGAAGAAGGACTCACAATTATCATGAGTGAGACCCAGCGCTGTAAAGTCATTATTCAGGGACTGCTGGAGTTTTCCCGGGACAAGGAACCGCAAAAAGCCCCGACCCATATCAATGATATCCTGGATAAAGCCTTATCGATATTGAATAACGAATTTTTTATTCATCATATCCGTGTTGATGAAGATTTGGAAGCTGATTTACCGTCGATGTTATTGGATGAAAATCAGATTGAACAGGTATTGATCAATATTTTGCTTAATGCCGGTCATGCCATTGAGAAAGACGGCATTATTTCAATTAAAACCCGTATGGATGCAGCGGCGGCCAAAGTAAGCATTGAAATCGCTGATAACGGCTGTGGTATCAACGGAGAAGAGATGGACAAAATTTTTGATCCGTTTTTTTCTACCAAGCCAAACGGTACAGGGCTTGGTTTGGCGGTCAGTTACGGGATTATCCGGAATCATCAAGGGGATATCCGGGTTGAAAGTCACTCGGGAAAAGGAAGTTGTTTTACCATTGATTTACCGATTTTGCCGGAGGCGTCTGGAAAAGAAAGGGAGCGGGGGTTAGCATGAAGCCTGTCAATATTCTGGTTATTGATGATGAAAGTGTTATTTGTAATGCGTGTCATCTCATCCTTTCTGAAAAAGGGTATATGGTTGAGCGGCAATTAACCGGAAAATCAGGGCTTGATGCCTTAAAATCAGGGCAATACCATATAGTCATGCTGGATATGATGCTGCCTGATATGGACGGCATGGATATATTAAAAATGATTAAAAAGGAAAAGCCGGAAACATGCATTATTATTATGACCGGTTATTCCACTGTGTCTAATGCGGTCAAGGCAATGAAATTTGGTGCTTATGATTATCTTGCCAAGCCGTTTACCGATGATGAACTGGTGTCGGCCGTTGAAAAGGCGTGTCTGACTGTCGTATGATATTTTATTGTAATTTAAGTTAGTTAGTTAGGAGCTTGCCATGGTGTTTGATATTCTCCTGTATATTTCGTTAGGTATATTCAGTCTGGGGCTGGTGGTTAAAGTTTTTTTCTGGTTTTCAAGGAAAATCGGTTACAGGGGGGAAGAATTTACCACATCTGCAAGACTGGTTGCGGCGGTTAAAGGTCTTGCAGGTATTTTTTTCAGTTTGAAGATTTTTACGCTGTTAAAGGTTTTCATTGATATCCTTTTTCAGATTCATATGTTAAAGGAAAACCCGCTGCGCTGGCTGATGCATATTTTGATTATCTGGGGGTTTATCCTGCTGCTGCTCATACATGCCCTTGATGATATCATCACCATGAAGATTTTTGATGATTATTATTCCACACTGAATCCGTATTTATGTTTAAGAAATGTGTTTGGTGCCATAGTGCTTGCGGGATTGTTTCTTGCCGTATGGCGGCGGTTGATTATTAGAGTTCCCCGTATGAAAACAAATGCTATGGATTATTATGCGATCATCATTTTAGTCGTGATTATATTTTCGGGGATATTGCTCGAAGGGATGCAAATTGCATCTCCGTCCGTGTTTAGCGATATGCAGGAAGAATATGCCGCTTTGGATGAAGAATCGGATATTCAAGCGCTGGAGAGTTTTTGGGTCAAAGAATACGGCCTGGCTTCGGCAACCGTGAAAGAACTGTTTGATCAGCAAGAGATTGAATGGGGCCAGGAACTGAATGAGGAGTATTGTGCGTACTGTCATGCCTCGAATAAATGGGCATTTACCGGCTATGCGACCGCAAAGTTGTTAAAACCGGTAGCCGTTGGTTTGGATCGTGCCGGCGCGCTTACTTTGTTCTGGTATCTGCATGTTCTGGCCTGTTTATTTGGGCTGGCCTATCTGCCATTCAGCAAAATGTTTCATGTCATTGCCACGCCTGTAAGTCTTTTAGCCAATTCCGTTATGAGCCGGGAAACATCCAGTCCGGCCAATACCATTACCCGGCAGATCATCGAGCTGGATGCCTGTACCCACTGTTGTACCTGCAGCCTGCACTGTTCCGCTATGATGGCAAGTAAGGCCAGGGGCAATCCGTATATTCTACCCTCGGAGAAGATGGTCATTTTAAAAGATATGGTGAAAGGGAAAAAACTCACTCCGGCCCAGCACGGCGCCATTGTCGAAGGGGTTTATCTTTGTACGAATTGTGATCGTTGCACCGTGGTTTGCCCCTCAGGGATTAATTTGCGTGAATTGTGGCTGTCCGTCAGGGAGGATCTGGTTCAAAAACAAGGATCCGAACCCACGATGTTGTCACCGTTTTCACTGGTTCGGGGGCTGAATCGAAATTTGTTGTCCGACGAAGCATATGCAAAACCCCTGCAAGAGACCCAAAAGGCGCTGGCCGGTGAATTTGATGAGATCACCAGGGCCGACCGGACGATTGCCTTACAGGAAGAAGCAGACAAAAAATGGCTTTTACATTCCGACGACACGGATTTTTCCTGTTGTTTCGGGTGTCAGACCTGTACCACGGTTTGTCCGGTGGTTAAAAATTATGAAAATCC
>JAQIBZ010000201.1 GCA_027858815.1 Desulfobacteraceae bacterium | reverse complement strand
TTGCGCTGATGGGAAGGCATGTCAAATCCATCTACTTTAATGATCTTTTAGGGCTTGCCAATGATTATGACCGCATGAATCAGACCGGTGAACTCAGAGATATTAAACGAACAAAGTCAGATTATAATCTTCTCAAAAAAACATTAAGCAATCCAAATTCCATTCATTCTGCAATCGCAAAAGGTATCAACAACCTGATCGCCTTAGTTGACACGGATCCAGCACTTGACTTCCGGGGCAATGAAGCGGAAATCATTCCCACCGGAAACCCGGCGGTTGCGTGTATCCATAATCACTGCGGAAACGACCATACCATTACGCTGATTAACACTGCCGGAAAGATTGAAAGTATTTCAATTGATTTGTCTTCAAAAAACCTGGCACTGTCGGAAACACTCATGGACCATTTCACTCAACAAATCTTTAATATCAAAGATAGTATGCCGGCTTTGGCCTTAAGTCCTTACCAGCGGTTATGGATGAAAGAGGAAACGGTGGAAATCCCGAAAGAAAAGCTTATTGAATAAAGGATTAATCCTTTTCGCTCAAAAAAAATAATTCCAAATTTATCCAAGTAAGTTATCTCTCGATAAAATCGGTCAGAATTTTTTGTTTTGAAAGTCTACAAGATATTGTGGTTGCCAGATTTTTTAAAAAACAACGACTTGCTATTGTATTCTTTAATGTGAGGCTGGATTATAATGGTGAGCACTATTCGAACGTGCAAATAACCGCCTTTAATTGTCCGAGTTAATTTGAATTGTTAGATTATATTTTCGTTATTTTGACTATTTGTTCTGGTGGAATTGGGGTTCCATTACCATCAAAACCAATATCTGAGCCACCAGTTCCTTCATTAACAGAATGCCAATATATGTATTCTAATGCAGCACCGATATATTTCCATGGACTATCAGAATCAGATGGCATTGCATAAAATTTGACGATATATGGATCGGTAATTTCCCTATATTGTTCATATAAGGAAATTCCAGCTTTTTCGTCAATTACTTGGAGTATGTCGTCTATTATTTCAGGACAATCAAGAAAATGATTACAACAGGATCTATTAAAAGCTGTTTCTTGAGTAAGGAATGCATATGGGCCATCTGAATCAACGTATAACTTGTGATAATACATTGATTGAGTATCATTTTCCAATCTTGTTCTTAATTGGTATAAATCTACTTCAAATTTGCTTTCCTCTACTAAGCACTTAATAATGTTCCATATTTGTAGAATTGCCAAGTTGGTTGGCAACAAACCGTTTATTTTAAAATTTGTAGGATCATTTGTTCTTGTCAGATGGAAAAAAGCAATTTTATAGAAAATGTTGAATTGTTCTTTGGCTGTAAAAAAATGAAAATACAAAGTTTCGTCTGGTGAATAACTATATTGTTCAATCACACTTTGCATTTTCCTTAAATCAGCAACTATTCTATCCTTAGGCTTTTGAAATGCCTGCTCAAAAGCATCAAATGTTGAAGATATGGATGAGCAATCCAGAATAATTGTATTTGATGACATAAAATTTTATTGATCCCCCAAATATGGCTATTATTCTGTGGTATAATGTATGTTTCGCAATTGAGAGGCGCCGCACTTTTTGTGGCGTCGTGCTCGAATTGCCTTGTTAGCCATTATTTGCCTAAAAACCAATTCCAGAATCTGTCCGATTCTATATAACGAGCCGTTGCACTCTCCTTTATAGTACTAATTTCTGTATTGAGTTCTTTTATTTTTAATCTTATTTCTTGAGCTTCTTTCTTTGGCATAGGAACGCCCCCAATTATTCTAGGTAATATTTTTTTCTCATAGTTAGATAGCTGCTCCAATATGTTTTTCGCTTTTTCTGCTTGTTCAGTTGTTCCATTCCTCATTACTAGCAAGACATACCTTTCTACCTGATTGACATAAAAATATTTATCATCATTTATATGACATTCGGCGGAAAAGTAATCATCCTCAGATAGCCCTCTTATCTCAGATGGTTTTGTTTTCAAAACATTTTCAATTGTTGCACTTTTAATAGTATCACATGGTGCAGCCCAGTTATAACCATAGGAAGTAGAACCGTCCTCCAAGGAACTACCACAATCTGAAAATACTTTCTTAATATTGATATCGGACGATTTTAAAGTAATATTTGTTTCTAAATATTCATTATCCCATGTAATAGCCCGTACATATATTGATGAGCCTCCGAGTATATCTTTCGCTACCTTTTCAGCGTCGTCATATGTATAGCCACCCTGACCTTCATTTGAAAAAGTGTTCATTTGTATTTCTTGGGCAGATCGCTTATCAACTCTGTAGGTGAAAGAAAACGGACGGCCTTTTGACTGAATTGGCGTATCGGCTGAAATTTCGAACCTGACACGCCCGCTCTTACAGTAGAAGCCAATCGTAAACTTGTTATCGTACTTATAGTTAACACCGCTCGAATAAGCGGAGGAGTATTCCTCATCATTGAATTTGTCACGGCCTGAATTATACTGCCATGAATCAAAATCATATGCGAAGGCTGATTGCGAAAGCAGAAATATTCCTAATATCCATAGTTTTTTCATGGGTGAAGCTCCTTTGTAAACTTAACGCCTCGGGTAACGCGCGACCAATAAGCTTGCCCGCAAGGTCGCCGCAGTTCACTGCGTCCAGTTCACCCGATTGTTATCTGATTTTATTTTATTGAGCGCATTGTGTTAATGAGGCCAGCGTTATCATAAGCGCCTAAATTTCCATTTCTTTCAATCAGGTAATACTCCCCAAAGTCATTTCCTCCTTTTTCCTTGAACCGGAGTCTTCCAGACTGTTTCTTCAGAACCATTTCTTTTTCGGAACTGCTGCCATCTTTAAACTTTCGGACCATGATAATTTTACCATTTTTTCTCATGAATGTATATTTCGCGCCGACATAAGGAGAATCGTCAATCCATTCACCAATTATTTCAACGGGGGAGTGTGTCGGTTCACTCTTTAACTTCTCTTCTTCTATGGTTGTTCCCAATATTTTTACTTCCAAATTGGGATTAAAATGACTAGTCGCCCATGCACCTGACCCAGTTGTCATGCCAGGTAAATAGTAGGTGATGAAAATGCGATCATAGTTTATGGATTCTATTTTCCGCAATTTTAATGCCAATTCATACAAGAAGTCTTTTGTTACTTTTTTCTCAAGTCTTATATCGATTCTGCCTTTAATGATTTCTGAATTTGATTTTTCTATGACGGTGTCTGATTTTTCGATAATGGTGTAATTGACGCCATGAAAAGAATCGGCAAGAGCGGGAATGGCTGTAGGTAATGTCAAGGAAATTATAGCTAAAATTATCCGAATTTTCTTCATTAGCGATTCCATTAACGTTAACAATAAACGCAGCAAGTTATACTTTACCATCCCATAACAATCATACACATTGCTGCTATTTCAGAAACCTTCTTATCTTTTCCAGCTGCTGTTGCTGCTTCATTTATACATGCGACTAATTCAATTGCAAAGGGCCTTACTGTATCAACAGAACCGCTCTTCTTAACCTTCTTTTCTATCTGAGGTATAGTGATTGACCAATCTGCTGCTGTAGCTAATTTATTCGCATATGTAGCTCTATTCCAATCCGTAACTGAGCCACGGTGAAGAGAGCCGTTCTCATACCATTGATCCCCTGAATATACTATTAAAGGAATCGATAGAAAAAACAAAACTAACACTGGAAAGATAAATTTTTTCAAAGCCTTACCTCCGATTAAAATGTTTCTTTTATCTGTAGAATATAACATTTTTTCAATAACCGGCTTCTTTTGTTCCAGAAACCGAGAATTTATAAAAATTATGAGATAATACCACAAATTCTTAAAATAATCAAAAAATCATAAAGTATATATTATCAAGAGTTTATTGCAATTCTGGAATTCACTAAAAAATAAACATCGTTCATTTCGGTCGTTTTTTGTTCCAATTCATGCACCTTAAGAGCCGACTCGTTAATTTTGGTTTTTACTTAATAGAACTTGACATACCATATATCGTTTCTTGCTATTGATTGGACGCAATTTAAAGAAGTGAAATTGATGAGCTAATAAACAGACTTGTGGCAGCAAAACCGACAGTATTGCAAAATTTTTCAGAAGTGCAGCATATCGATAAGAATTTTCAACATTCTTCACTTCGACAGACCACAATATCTTGATTGAGATTTTTTGCCGAATTCTTGGAAAAATTTCTAATAGCTATTGCAAGGTGCACTGGTGAGGAGAGTTTTGGCAGTGCATATTGTGGCAAGCTGAGTTTAAAAGCGCAATGCCGAAACCGTCGCCGGTCAATCCTGCTCCGGCTACCAGCATCGGCACTGCTTGTCATGTTTGCCCTGCATATATATACAGGGACAGGATATTGTCTCGGGTTCATCGCCCTGTAACGGAAACCTCCACCACGTTCTCATGACGGCGGCCGTGGGCGCTATTGACCTGGAAGCATGACAACCCGGAATCCGAGGTCGTAGGGCCGGTAGTCCGGGGTGACGCCGTTGCGATTAGCAGACCGGCAGCTCCGGGCGCCGATGTTCCAGCTGCCGCCCCGAATCACCCGGTAGTTGCCGGATGTTGGACCTTCAGGATCAGGGCGCGGAACAGCAGACGAATAACTCCCATACCAGTCCGAACACCACTCCCACACATTGCCGTGCATGTCATACAAACCCCAGGCATTTTTCCCCAGACTGGCCACGGCTATGGGTGTTTTCCGGTATGTGCCGGAACTGCACCCGGTATAGGGATAATCCCCATCATAATTAGCCTGAGACGTGGAAAGACATTCACCAAATGAAAACGGCGTGGTGGTCCCGGCACGACACGCATACTCCCACTGAGCCTCTGTGGGCAGGCGATATCCGTTGGTTGCTTCCCGGCGGTTAAGTTCTTCAATAAACGCCTGTGCTTCATCCCAGGACACCGTTTCCACCGGACAGTTGTCCCCGCAATCGTCAAAAGACGACGGGTCGGTGCCCATGACCTGCCACCACTGACCCTGGGTCACTTCCGTGGTCTGCATATAATATCCGCTGGTAAGGGTAACCTGGCGCTGGGTTTCGTCATCAATACGACCTAACTCAAATGGAGAAATACTCATTGTGAACGTGCCGGGGGAGATATAATTAAACGTCATGCCGATGGTGTTGGTGATTGGCAATTCATTATTATTATTATTATCACCACCACCACAACCAATCATTAGAAAAGTCATAACCATCAGGGGAATAAATAATATTCGGAAACAATTTTTGGTCATCATGCGGGCCTCCTTTTAAGATTTATAGAATCCGGGTAAATTTTTTGATTCTCTGAGATCCGTCGATAAAGAGCAAAAGCGTGAGGATAGAAAATGACTTTGGATGAGGAAGTTCATCTGTTTATTATCTGTCAAATCAGAGCTAATTAGAATAATCATACACCAAAAAAAGATTTTTCAATAGGTAAATTTCGGATTTCTTAATAGGTATTACACTTACAGTAATGATCTTTTTTGCAGGTTCAATATAATCTGGATATTCTTGTAGGAGGGAAATTTGCTTGGCGGATAAATGTGATTGATCGCCATAGATGGATTTTAATCGATAGAATAGTGTTTCAAAACGACAGTATCGCAGTCCTTTTCATAAGTGCATCATGTCGATAATTGGTGATGTCCCCATATAGTTGACAAATGCTACCGACTTGAATTATGATTGCCACAGTCGATTTAATTTTCAAACTGGAGGCAATCTATGAGAGAACTTGAGCAATGTTTCTGTCCCA